>JBGCEN010000307.1:0-28381 GCA_045106435.1 Rhodothermales bacterium | reverse complement strand
AGATTTTCAGGGTACGAAGCGTATGAGCGTACGATGGGTACGAAAAAGTCTTCTTTTCTTCTTTCGTACACCTCGCACCACTCGTACTCATCGTACCTTATGTTGCTCAATACTTCATTTATTTCGCTGACAGAGTACTAGCGAATCGAATCATTCTCATCGGAGGGAATCTGGACCACGGTAAATGTCATCAACATGATCATCAAGCCGGCAATAAAAAAGGTCGCATCCCCAAAAAAGGTTAACGCAGCCCCCAACAATCCAATACCTTCAGCAGAAGACCATGCAATCAACACAAAAGCACATCTGCGTTGCATATCCAGGTCCTCCTGAAGCTTTCGGCGGACAAACATCACGACCATCGCGACCACACTGATCAGCCCCAAAAAGTATAGATTAAAGTTCGGCAACTGGGTTACATTTGAATCACTGCTACCAGAATCACCGCCACCGGAATCACCAGCGCCTAAACCATCCGCATCGAATATTGCAGGGTCTGCACTTTCGCTAGTCAAATACCAGATGACTGCGCCGGCTGATACAACCGATGTGATCATGGCAATGCGGATAAGCGGCAGTATTTTGAGTAAACCGGAAGATGGAGATGTCATCGAATGTATGTTGATAATTAATTGCCCACACGGCCTAAGTCAAAGTTGCGCTGCCGAAGTGATAACAATACCTCTTCAATCTCATTTTGAGATGCTAAAATATGTGGCGGACGCATATTGTGCCACGTAGTATTACCTGTAATTCGTCCCATCAACCCCTTTAGCGTAGGAATGAAAGCGTGCTCCTGCAAGGTTAATCGAACGGATGTCAGATGATCTTGCAATACATCAGCGCTCTCTGTCTCCCAATTTTCGTAAACTTTACCGGCTAAACCACTCGTTAAATTTGTTGTTGCCGATATGCAGCCAACGCCACCTACACGTAGTACATCAAGCAAGAAGGCCTCTGTGCCGGCGAATACACGAAAACCTGGAAAACGCTCAGCCATTGCCTTCATGTTACTGAAATCGCCACTTGAATCTTTGATGCCGGCAATCTGGTCTGGATACGCCTTTAACAACCGTTCTATCAGATTCAAACTAAAAGGTACGCCACTCATTTTCGGGAAATGGTACAAGTATATCTGTAGCTTTTCATCCCCAACCCGCTGGATTATCTCCTCGAAACTTGCAAAAACGCCATCCTCTGGCACTCCTTTATAATAGAAAGGTGGAAGCATCAATACGCCGCCAACACCCAGCTTGACTGCGTGCCTTGTGAGTGCAACGCTATCAGGAAAGGCGCAACATCCCGTTCCCACAATGAACCGCTCGGCAGGCAGACCGCTTGCCAACAACTCATCAAGCATGATCATTTTCTCTGCTACACTCAATGAGTTCGCTTCTCCCGTGGTTCCAGATAGGACAATACCATCTGTCCCATGCGCCATTAACCATTTGCAATGGGCCGTTAAAAGCGCAATGTTCACGCTTAGATCTTCGTTCATCGGCGTTAAAGTTGCTACAAAAACGCCCTTAGGCTTCCAAAAAGAATCTTTTTTGATGTCTATACTCATTGAGGGGGAAATATAGTTTCGTTTTTTCGCATTGATACAAAAGCGCATTCTGGCAAAACGTGGTCAACGCGGCATAGCTTTTGAAATGCAGCGGATGCCCCGCTTTTTTCGCGCGCACATCCATAAAGTACAAGCGAATTATTATGAAAACATATATTGTATCTAAAGGAATTTACTTTTTTATCGCAGCTTTCACTTTTATCGCTATTTCAGGCTGCGATAGCACGAATTCAGATGATGAAGCTCCCGAGGTTATACCAAGCGAAGTCTTCCTTCTACCTGTTGACCTGTTTAATCAGGCAGCATCACAATCAGCTGCAGAGCCAGTTGCTGCACAGCCAGTTACAGAGTCAGCTTCACAGTCTTCCATGCCCGGCGTTAACTTTACATCCGCTGCCTTGCGCGTCTGGCCTGTTTCGCTGCTGATTTCTGCAAATCTGATCATCCCCTCGGTAACGACAATTCAAGCGTTGGATGCCACACCTGTTTTTGAGGATGGTGCCTGGATATGGACTTCTGCAGCAGACAATAACGGTCAGACTATTGAGTTCAACTTATCTGCAACGCGCAACGGAAACGCTACAAACTGGAGCATGAAGATCTCTTCCACAGGAGGCTTGCAAGGGCAGGAATTGAGTGACTTTGAGTTATTCACTGCTGAAACTTCAGAAGATGGAGAGATTGGTTCATGGCAGCTCTTTTACTTCATCAACGGAGCTTCCCAAAATGTATTGAACGCAACCTATGCGAATACCAGTGCAACCGAAAAGGCCATTACATTCAGTATTCCCGAAAGTGCAGGTCAAGGCGCCGGCGACTCGGTTGAGTATAGAGAAAATGGTGATGAGCGTTCATTTATTTGGGAGCAAGTGGCGGAATCCATATCCCACAATATCACCTGGAATGCGATGACTACCGTAGGTTCGATTTCTGCAACAAACTTCAACGGTGGCTCTATGGGCTGCTGGGATGAAGGATTGGAAGACGTAGCCTGCTCGCCCTCTTAATGTCTTTCACAATCGATTTTCACTTTTTTGTTAAGCCCCGGAGCTCCCATTCAAGCTCCGGGGTTTTTCTTTTTATATTATTACTAAACGTAAAGCACTACATTCAACTTTCCAGTCCAGGAGCAAAATGCTTGCACATACACACATCGCACAAACAGCAAGCATAGCAGGCCGAGATGCTGCCAAACTTGGTGCATCCCTTTTAAGAGAAACACTTGCTCGTAAAAAGGAAGCGAATATCATTCTCGCCACAGGTGCATCACAGTTTGATATGCTGGCTCACTTACTCAAAGAGCCCAATATAGACTGGCACCGTGTCACAGGCTTCCATCTTGACGAGTACCTGGGATTGCCAATAACACATAATGCGTCTTTCCGAAAGTATCTTTGGGAGCGATTCATTTGCCGGCTCCCCACCCCCTTGAAAGCCTTTCATTATTTGGATGGAGAATCAAATCCTGCGAACGAGATTCCGCGTATTAATAAAGTTATTGGCAGGCATCAGATTGACATTGCTTTCATTGGCATTGGTGAGAATGGTCATATTGCGTTCAATGACCCTCCGGCAGATTTCAATACATCAGATCCATACATCCTGGTTGATTTAGATGAAGCCTGTCGCAGGCAGCAATGGAACGAGGGTTGGTTTCCTGATCTAGAATCCGTCCCTAAGCAGGCTATCTCGATGTCCGTACGGCATATCATGAAAAGTGATGTTATAGTATGCACCGTGCCCGACGAAAGAAAAGCCAAAGCAGTTCAGCAAACCTTCGAAGGCCTGGTTACACCTGAAGTGCCGGCCTCGATGTTGCAAGAACATCCAGCCTGTCATTTCTTCCTTGATCAAAAGTCCGCGTCGTTATTGCTTTAGGTAAATTGCAGACAGGTACCTGCAATTCAACAGGCTCAAATCTTGTTCTCTCTACTCAGGCGGAGGAAACTTGGTCGTGAAATTAAATGCATCGCTAGAAGGGCCTTCTCTATCAAGTTTGGCTAACCGCCGCAATCCTTCCTCAGGCGTTGGTACTTGACCAGCTGGAATCCACCAGAGCGCATAGTAAGTCCCTTCAAAACGGGCAAACCATTCCCTCCGGCGTTTAATGAATGCCAAATACTCTGTTTCGTATGTATAAGCACGAAGCGCCTCTACAGATTCCCACACCGACATAATGATCAAGTACCGCGGATCTTCGGTCAATACGATGTCTGTAGCATTTCCCAGTTCCGATTACAGTCGCCACACAAAACCCGGCGCCTCTTCAGCTTGCGCATTGATCCGATCCAGATTTTCGAAAAAGCCGGCCATAAATGCATCCTCAGCTGTACCTAACAGCAAGCCGGCGTTGATTTGTGCGATATGGTACATCTGAACACCTTAAATTTGAGTCGACAGAACAGAATGCATCAAATACGGTCCAGATCCTCCACAGTACGCTCTGTGCGCACGTTCCCGGTGTTCAAGGTGGTACCTGGCTCAAATAGCATAAGATGCACTTCCTCCGCAGCCACAGGCTTATGCTCGACTCCTCTGGGTACAATAAAAAACTCCCCTTCCCTGAGCACTACCGTACGATCTCTGAACAAGAGCTGTAGTTCTCCCTTAACTACATAAAACAATTCGTCCTCATCCTCATGGTGATGCCAGACAAACTCGCCTTTTACTTTCGCCAGTTTTACGAGTTGGCCATTTAATTCGCCAACTACTTTAGGCTCCCAGTACTCATTAAACTGCGACAACTTTTCGTTCAGGTTAACCAGTTCCATCGTGCAATACCCAGGGTGGATGAAAAGGTAAGGCACGCTGGATTTCTATCGCATGTTCCAGATCCGAGACAGTTGTAACTGTTTCCAGTTAAACGCTCCTTCCTGAAACCGAGCAACCATCTTTTTTTCCAAGAATAACGTCTTGGTATTTGACCAATTTGACCTTTTATCCGCCGGCAACAACTCACGCGGAAGAAAGCCCTCTTCATCTACCAGAAATACTACATTCCCTTCGTTGTTTGCCAATTGCCGTTCATCCGGCCAATACGGAGCATAAAGCTTGCTGAGGGCCGCCTCATGACTACGGAGTCGATTTCCGTCGTCTACTGCTACTACATAGAAATCTACGTCCCGATGTGCCAGGGAAAAGGCAAACAGCTGGCTTAACTCATCCCAATGCCTTCTAACTTCAGGCGACCAAAAATAGACAACTGCATGTTTTGATCGGGCAAGCTTGCGTAAAACAGATCGACTGACTGAACTTGTCAATGGCTTCATTGCTACAGGTTTCTTTGCCTGTTTCAACAATTGCCTGGCCTCATGCATATACTGTCCTTTGCCATAACGGATGTAATCATCCAGACACATCTGGTGCTTCTTAGATAACTCCTTCCCTTGCAGATCTCGGGCAAGCGCAAATCGTACCCGTGCTTCAGGGAATTGCCAGTTCCGTTCATCCAGATCGATAATCTTTCCATAGCGCTCTTCAGCCTCAGCATAGCGACCAGCATCAAAATGAACGCCGGCCATGCGGACCAACGCTTCGCGATGCAGTCCATACTCAGACAATACAAACTCCCAATATCGGATCGCCTCTTCGCGCCGGCCAGAGGCGTAGGCTGCCTCACCCTCTTTGTAGAGCGTGTCCAAATTGAGTTTACTGGCTGGATAAAGGGCGATGCGATACCGATTTGAGGCACCTTGCTGCACAGACACAAACACAATACGCTGCCGGCGTATCTGCTCAAAAAACAATACAGATTCACGGCCTTTCTGGCGAGACAGCGACGTAACATCCCATCGCCTTAGTAGCTCTGTAAGTGTTCTAAGATTTATACTTCTGTGAACAGAAACGCCATTGTTCATTTCGTTCGAAATCATAAAGGCAGCGCCTGAATTCCGGCCTCCCTGAACTGTCAGATCTATAATTATTCGATCTCTCTGCTCTTCAACACGATCCACAATAACATTTATTGAATATGACTCACTCGCTTTGTGGTCAGTTCGGAACGTCGTGCTCAAAAAATGCGCAGCGAATACAGTTGTCTTGTGGCTCTTACTTATTGAGTCGGAAACGGGGTAAATGGCAAAAAGAAAAAGCAGAAAATAGAGTGGTCGATTTATATACATCGTTGCTTAGTGTAACCAGGGGGCTATATCCATAGGCATAACAAGAGGCGCTTACAGTACTGATCGATGGGGAGAATAGAGTTGCTTGCTCGATATAAACAAGATGGTTGTTTAAATCTGCAAGAACACGGATAATTCGTAGTTAAACTGTGGAAATTCGATGCGGCTATGCAGACAGAATCACACAAGTTGTGACATAAAAAAAGCCCCTTTCTCTACGAAAGAGGCTTTAACTAATTTCTTCGCATCAGGCTGTCTCGAAAGCCAACTCAATAATCGGGTAGGCAATCTGGTAGAAAATCAGGCAGACAATCAGGCAGACAATCAGGTAGACAATCAGTTTGCATGATTGTCCAAACGTCCTAATCCCATAAACGTCCTAGCGATTTTTATTCTCAAAAAACAGCAGTCCGCCACTGTCACCACCGCTAAACAGGTCAAGGTCATCATCACCATCGATGTCTACAAATGTAGGTGTTGAAAGCGATGGCAGAGGGAAAGTAAACGTAGCGTCTTCTACAAACTGCGGTACCTGAGGGGTACCCTTATTTTGGTAGTAGACCGCACCAACGGACTCGCGCCCAATGATCATATCAAAATCACCGTCTTCATCAAGGTCTGCAAAAACAGGCATACTGCGCCGGCCTACATCGATGTCCAGGTATTCATCTGAAACCAGTTCAAATTTGGGCATACCGGGGGCGCCTGTATTGTTATAATAGTTTACCGTCCCGGAAGCCTCGCCCACAAACAAGTCGGGATCCCCATCTGCATCGATGTCAACAAGCGCTGGCGTACTGTTACTACCACGCGTAAGCTTCAGATAGCTCGTGTTTTCAGCGACAAGATTCGGCTGCGTTGCTGTACCTTCATTGCGATACAGTGCAATACCCTTGCTCCATGTACCAACCAATGCATCCAGGTCACCATCTTGATCAAGATCAAAGAAGGCGGGTGCAAAGTGATACGCCGGCTCAAAATTCATGGTATCTTTCAAGGCAAAGGATGGCTCTTTCGCCGTCCCTTCATTCTCGAAATACAAGCTCCTGCTTATGTCGAAATCTTCCGGCTCAATTTTATTAGACACGATCAGATCCTGATCTCCATCGCTATCAAGATCTACAAATACCGGCATGCTTTCACGACCAACATCCAGACCGTACAGGAAGCGACGGGATGTGAGCTTATAGATGTCATCTGCGTCTCTTTCAAAGAAATAAAAGTTATCTGCAGAAGTTAGATTGGGATTAAAGGCACCGCCAAGCACACCCACAAACATGTCCTGGTCTCCATCCCCATCAAAATCAGAAAACGCCGGCGCGTTGTATCCACTGGTACTCATGGGCGCTTCGGTAGGATAAGGCAAAGGTTCTCCCTGCAATACAGGTTCGCTGCAGGAGCCGGTATTTTCAATAAGCAACAGCCCCGGCTCAAAGAAATCGCCCCAAAACAAGTCCTGATCGCCATCATTATCTACGTCGAAGAAATCAAGCGTATTGGCTCCGTGTAACGAAGCAAACTGCCCAACAATTTCAATATTCTCAAACCGATCTGTAATGAGCCTAAACCTCGGGGGATCGTCCTCCACCTTTTTAACGGCTTCATATCTCATCACCGTACCTTCAACCCGGCCAATAAACAAATCAACCAGGCCGTCGCAATCGATATCCGTCAGATTGGGTATGTTCTGGCGATCGGCAAACAAGGGCTCTCCACTCGCATCCAAGAGGGTATCAGCCAGGACCTTGAAATCGGGTACTTGTGCAGATCCGTCGTTTCTGTAATACTTCACCAGGCTAAACGGCTGTTCTGTAAGCAGATCAAAATCGCCATCATTATCCATGTCGTAAAATCTACTCCATTCACCAATCCCCAGGTCGCTAAACCCGTCTGAACGCCATTCGTATCTGGACGTACCGTTTTCGCGGATATGCTCAAAAAATATGAGTTGGCCAGTGATTTCTTGCAAAAAGAGATCATCATCGCCGTCTCCATCAATATCAACAAACTGTGGTCTTGGCACATTCAACCCACCCAAAAATGGCATATCATAAGGCTGACCACTGGCATCCCGTATATCAAACGGGCTTACCTGGCGTGAATACTTCGGAGGAAAACTTGCGACTTCTTCAGACTGGGTTGTGGCACCTTGCTGACTGGCACATCCTGCAACGAAGACAAATGCAATGAAGACAAAAAGGCCCAGAACTAATTTTTTATACATGATCCGCTCAAATGGAAGCTCAATTCGGAAAGGATGGCTACTGTTTACAAGGCGAGTTGTGCCCAGGAAATCACATTCAACTAAAAATGTTTTGATAAACCAGGCACAATATCTTGTTTAAATAGCAAAACTGAAACCCTGCAATAAGAAGAAGGACCTGACTCTTCGAGCCAGGTCCAAAATTTATTCCTTAAACGCCAAGTGTTGACCATTAATGCACATTGGTTCCTACGCCGGAAGGATAGAACCCAAGCTCGAGCACTTTGATAATTTTGTTTGTATTGGTATCGATAACAACCATCGTACCTACTTCATCTTTAACCGGCTCTGCTTTCTTGTCTTCATCCATTTTGCCATGATCCATCTTGGAATGGTCCATTTTTGAATGATCCATGCCGCCGGCGCTCATATCCATCGCTTTATATCCGCCGCTCAAATTGTTGTTTGATACAAATACTTTGCTGCCATCTTTTGAGATCGCAATGCCATGCGGCTGAGAAAGCCCGTTCCCTTCGATTACGGCAGCTACCTTTTTATTCTCGACATCAAGCACAGTCACTGTGTTGGTCAACTTGTTGCCAAAGTAAACATACTTGCCATCAGGCGTAAAGGCAGGATGCCAGGGGGCACCGTTTACTTTTACGCTTTCGATGAGCTTGACATCTTCAGGATCACTCGTATCAAAGATGAATGCCTGCGCAGTAAGCTGCCCACCAACGACCATTCTCGTGCCATCTGGCGACAAGGCAAACTGGACGAAAGTATGCGTATCTCCCTCTATTCTCTCGAGGTTGATATCTCCTGAATCAATGTTCATGCTGAGAAACTGATTCACAGAGAGGCTTGCTGAATAGACAAATTCCCCCCGTGGATCTACCGCCAGTGCGTGTGGACGAGGGAAGAAAACATCTACCTCATCAATATCCATGGTTGCTGATTCAATCATACCAATACGTTGTGGCGGATTAACAGCCATCATCGACCGGCCAACAAACAGCAGGTCTTTTTTGGGATGAAGAGAAAGCATTCCAGGTGCCTGGAATTCGGCAGAGCCGAGCAGTTCATTCTCTCGGTTAAATTTCAGTACGCGACTGGCACCAATTAATGAAACGTACCAGTGAGCCCCATCAGCTTCTACGGCCACATGATGCGGCTTCGCAGTTTTGTCAAATCCGAGTGCAGAAAGCTCTACTGTATCAACTACTTCCAACGTTTCAACATCAATAACCGAGATCGAAGCACTGGTCTGATTACAGACATATACGTACTGCGGATAATCGGACACGACCTCGGATTTCACCGCTGTCATCGGTGCAGATGACTCCAGCGAAGAGGTTGTTTGTACCGTGGCCGCAGATTGACCACAAGCAGATAAAATGAGAAGACCGAGCAATAGCCCGGCAGTTATGATTTGCTTCATTTGTCCTCAAGTAGTTTCAAGTTCGAAGTCTCAGGTCTCACGCCGGTAATCTATGCAAGATCCACCGAACATGAAACCTGAAACTCCAAAACTCAACCAGATTGCCTAGATATCGATATCACTTTTCTTGAGAAGGAACAGGCCCTGCCCAATACTGGATACTGCGATAATACCGCTCTTGAAGTAAGGGTAGTTACTCCATGAACCGTCAAAGCCGGCGCCATTTTCGCCAAATGGTGTTGTATCAAAATGTCCAACTTCTACTGGATTTTCAACATCCGTGATGTCAAGGATACGAAGTCCTGACATGTAGTTAGACTGATACATCAAGTTGTCGCGAATATAGAGGTTATGATCTGAAGATGTTGATTCGAGCATAAACTCTTTCACCAACTGAGGATCATCAAGATCTTGAACGTCCCAGATAAGCGTACGTGTGTTGCTTACTTTGCCCTGCAGTTCGTCCAACTCATCATTCATGTAGAAATACTTATGATCTTCAGTAAGCCAACCCTGGTGAGAGTAGCCAACATTCGGATAGTCAGCACTTGAAAGAACAACCGTGTTGTCTTTGTCAGTCACATCACCAATGCTCAGCGCCGTTTCATTTGCGTTGAAGCAAATTTCTTTCCCCTGATATTTTACATCGGGGCCTTTGTAGAGGACGCACTGTGCATCATGCGTATAACCGGTGCCTGAACGTCCAGTTGACTCGTCAGCATAACAGCCGGCGTGTGTTGGATTCAAAGGCTCCTGAATGTTGATCATGTGCAAGCCGCCGCCACAAGTGATACCACCTGAGCTACTACCTACTGCATAAGCAAATCCAGTATCTTCGTTGATCACGATATTATGTGCACTTGCAATCTGGTCGTAATGAGCAGATTCTTCAAACTCAACAGGCATATCCGCCGCCTTCACATCGCGCAGCTGCGTCAAGTCAAAGATCTGCATACCATGCTGGCCGGCGCCATCAGATACGACGAATGCGTAATCTTTGTATACTTTGACATCGCGCCATGATGCTGGGTTTGCACCTTCGGTCAACCAGAGGTTTCCAACAACCGTTGGGTTGTAAGGATTGCTGATGTCTACAAATGAAGTACCGTCAACGCGGCCAACAAGCGCATACTCCTTATCTGTTTCCGGATCTGTCCATCCCCAGATATCATTGAGGTTAGCACCACGACCACCACCAAGTTCACTAAGCGGCAAGAAGGAAAGCAGATCAACGTTCTCACATCCAAAAATAGATGCGTCGCCGTCTTCGCAATCAACCTTAGCACCAACAACGGCTTCCATGCCTACGAGCTCGTTATATACAGTACCAGCTTCTTCCCATTTACCCATGGCATTGCGTTCCATGATAATAGCACTCCCTTCGCCATTGTCGACGCCAGGAGAACCGATAACAGCAACGTCGCCATCTATGGCAAACATGCCGCCAAACTGAGCGCCTTGATTAGGGTTAGAAGACCAGATTTTGTTTACACCGCTCCAGTTCATGCTGTTGGAATCAAAATCATGAACATATACAGAGCCGGCGAAATCAGAAGCAAAAGGAGCACCTACCCATAGGGAGGTTCCATTCATGGCCAACGTATTGCCATACTGTGTGCGAGAGGTGCCGTCAAATGCAGCCAATTTACCTCCTTCTACCCATTCTTCAGACGCTTCGTCATAAGAGTACAGGTACACTTTGCCTGTAAATTCGTCAACGCCAGGAGCGCCAACGATGGCATAGTTTTCATAGAGCAATGTAGAAGCACCAAAAGCTGCACGACCGTCGAGGTCTGCATCTTCAAGCCTTGCTTCTTCTTTCCACGTGCCAGATCCTGCGTCGTACTTGAAAATATACGCTGCACCAGGGGCATCCTGACGCTGATATGCAGGAGCACCTACGATAAGTCTATCACCGCTAGCAGACATTGAAAGCCCGAAGTAGTCACCGGCTTTGATGCTATCCGGACGCAACATCATTTTTTCAGTCCAGTCGCCATTGTCTCCTTTATGGAAAGCAAACACAGCGCCTTTGCCTTCATCAAGACCAACAGTAGCAGTGTATGCCATGTCGCCTGAAAGCGCGAGCGTTCTGCCGTAGTTGTCTCCTTCTTTAACAGAAGCCGGCATTAATTTCGTTGACTCAGCCCAGTTTCCGGATGCATCTTTATTAAAGACGTACACAGCTCCTGTGTTGTTGTTTTGTACAGTAGCACCAATCAGGAGGGTAGAACCATCCAGGGCCATGGCACGTCCGAAGCGATTGTCGCTATCACCGTCAGCAGCCATTAAGCGAGTTGCTTCCTTCCATTCTCCATCCATATTGCGAAATATGTATACTTCGCCAGTAGTTGAAGTCTGACCTACGGAACCAACGATTACATCACCACCGCCTACAACAGCGGATCCACCAAAGCCTTGCAGCACCTGGTTAGCAGTGTCGTCTGAACGATAGCTTTGTGCATTTGCCGGCATGGAAGCGAGCAAAAGAGCCATCGCACAAACAAAAAATTGTACGTGTCTTTTCATTGTGTAGCGGGTTTTAAAATAGAGGTAAGGTTTTATGATAAACTTTGAACAAGCTTATTTATTGCCCAAAGTTATTCCCACGGAAAAATCGACCCCTCGATAATCCAAAGGGAAGTCAAAGTTTCTGCTGATTATCTGAATTAACGCGACTAGTTTTTGATAGCCCACAATAATCCTGAATTAAAAACCACAGAAGGGGGTCGGATGGTTGCCTTGTATTCGCCGTTTTCCTTGAACAGGACAGCAATGATACAAGGTGGGATTTTTCTAGCACTATAGCCCGCTTTAACGGAAACATATAGAGAAAGATGCACCATGCGCATTGACGCGATTTCATCGAACTTCTTTCAGCTTGAAAATGGGTGCAGGCTGGAGATCTCAGGCCTGAGGATCTATTGCGCGTCTATGCTATAAACAAGCGCTCATCCTTTTCCAGATTATGTACTCGTTTAAAAAACCTGACGTTAAAATTATAACTTTTTGATTGTAATTGGCCGGCTTATACCTACATATCCCTTTCTGTAAACAACGGTGCATCTATTGTGACTTCTATTTTGTCACGTCGAAAAAGCACATTGAGGAATTCGTTAACAAGCTGGTGAAAGAGATTGGGTATTGGGGCACTTTTTTTGGCCCTAAACAAAGCCTCGATACTATTTACTTCGGAGGCGGAACGCCTTCTTTACTCCCCGCAGAAGCCGTTGCCGAAATTCTGCACGCCATAGATCTCCATTTTGACACAACGGCTACAAGAGAACGCTCCTTTGAACTTAACCCGGATGACGTAGATGACGTCTATCTAAGAAAGCTGCGCCAGACCGGTATTAACCGGCTCTCTATAGGTGTTCAGTCTTTCTTTAGTGAGGACCTCAAGTGGATGAACCGGGCCCACTCTGCCGAAGAAGCTGACAACATTGTGCCCCAGGCTCGCGAAGCCGGCTTTGACAACTTCTCAGTGGATCTCATTTTTGGCTTACCCGAGCAAAACGAAACGCACTGGATCAAAAATCTGACAAAGGTCATTTCGCTGGATGTCCCCCATCTATCTACTTATGGACTTACGATTGAACCAAAAACACCGCTCTACAAACAGGTAGCCCAAGGAATACAACACACAGCTTCAGATCAAACACTGGCTCATCTGTATCAACAGACAATGGATGTGCTTCGCGAGGCTGGCTATGAACACTATGAGATATCCAGTTTCAGCAGGCCCGACTGCCGCTCCCAGCACAACCAGTTATACTGGCAGCACACCAACTACCTGGGCATCGGGCCATCAGCACATTCTTTTTGGCAAATGCCGGGTGAGCCGGCGTACAGATGGGCGAATGTCCGCAACTTGAAAAAGTATTTCCAGTGGAACGAAAGGGATGCGCCTCCACAAGCATTCAAAGAATCTGTCGAAAAAGAAGGACTGGCAAACGAATATATTATGCTACGCTTACGTACGCGGGACGGGCTTGACCTGGATGTGCTCTCTTCCGTTTATGGCACACAGTTGCCAGACCCGATCCTTCATCCGCTGCTAAATGATGGACTCGCAACCGTAGATGGCCATATCCTTTCGCTCACAGATCGCGGCTTATTGGTATGTGATGCCATTACTGCGAAGTTTTTCAACAGCTAAGAACCTGTCTACGATCTATGGCCGAGATTGCATTTGCAGCAATTTTTGTTCAAATCAAGGCGCTTTTTGTGTTCGATGCAGCGCATCGGGCGCAAAAGGAACGCAGATATGGGCAAAAATGGCGCACAATGCACCTCGGAAATAGATCGTAGACAGGTTCTTAGGCCCGGAAAAGAAAAAGAGATGAGTATCTGAGGCTAGCAGCTGAAGACGGCAAAATTATCAAAAGCGTTCAAAAAACTGCCAGATCTCCTCGCAGGCATTAAAATCTTTCGACGTTTTACCAACTCTATCTTCGCGCAGATACTGCCGGCCACCGGGCCACGTATGCCCTCCGCCTTCAACACGATACAAAGCGACTTTTACCCCAGACTCACAGCCAGAATAAAAATATTGTGTCACCGTTGTTTCATCTTGCCGAACCGTATTGGGCATCATTTTTTTCTCGGAATGTACCGGGCATCCATTTTGTAGCAGCCAATGATTTACCGTTTTCCCGGTTGAAATCACCTCGCCCCTGTCCGCTCCCAATATCGAGATGGTACCGCCCTTATATGGCATATAAGGATCTTCTGTGCCGTTTACAATCATTAAACCCGTGCCCCCCACATTTGAACAGTCTGCAAGAATATCTTTCGGTATTGTTGCAGTCACCGGGGCTATTGCGGCAATCATTTCAGGCATTGCACAGGCCAGCTTATAAGCCATCAATCCACCATTGGACATCCCGGTAACAAATACACGCTCGGGATCTATCGGGTGATTGTTTATAAGCGAAGTAATCAACTGACGGATAAAGCCCACGTCGTTTACATTGTTGCGGTGCGCAAAAGATATGGGAAGCTCCCGGCCTTCATTCCAGTGCCGGCGTATTGCTTCCGGATACACCACATAGGCACCATCACGATTGGCAATTCTGTTAAACCGTCCCTGGGTCAGGCGAACCATGCTTTTTGCGGTTCCACCACCACCATGCAGCGCAATAATCAGGGGATAAACTTCTTTTTCGTGGTCGCCAACAGGTGTATGAAGCGTGTAAGATCTATTGAGACCATCAATTTCTATCGAAGGAGAAAGATGCGCATGGCTGGCTACATTGCTCGGTGCTATATGATACGTGATCGGTAGCAAAAGCAAAGTGCTGATTATTGCAAGTTGGTGTGCTCGCATAGCAAATACCGGGTAAAAATGTTCAGGAAATGACACGCCGGCTATCATTGATACTTGGGTCAATACATCCAATAACTACAGCCTTTCTTGAGGCTTTAAAGACATACTGCCGACGAATTTACTTCCGCAAAACCAGTTGTATTATCAGAAATGCACAACAGGAATACTGATTAACGGAATCTGGAGGTTTGATGTCTGGAGTCACTCATCTGGCACAACGCCCATGTATTTCTCCACTCTCAAGGATACTTAAGTATACCCTAATATACTATCGGATCGTTTCTAATAAATTAAGAAGAAGCGACTAAAAACCATTTTTTGTAAGCCAACTCAATCAGGATCTTCCAAAAACATACCAGACAGCCAAGGCACGCAATAACTTCATGCCCTTCGATTGCCTATACGTCTTAAAGGAAGATTTCTTGTCCAAACTCAATGTTCAAGAACTTGCGCCCTTCCTGAATGATAGAATCTACGTCAGGAAATCTGGAAATAGCTTCCGCCTGCTTTGACTCTAATTCTCCGATTTTCTGGCGCACAAGATTTGCCGTACCTACAATGCGCAAAGATTCGATGATATCGGTGCCTAGCACCATCGCATTTTCCATGCTGTTTATGGCAGCTTCCGTCTGATTCACAGCCAAATCAAATTCTTGCTTGCGTAAATCAACATATTCGACAGTACGCGCACGAATTTCAGCGTCGTTAATTGCCTCGGCGCGTATGCGCAAACCGCCTAGCATCTCATAACAACTTGTAACAGTATTTTGGACATCGCGTCTTAACTGAGACACTTCTGCGCCGGCTGTTTCCCATTGCAACACAAAAGCAAGCGTCTCATCGCTCTTAAAGTCAAACTGCTCTTGCGTTACAGCGATTACTTGCGCCTCAGACGCAGCCTGTAACGCATACAATGTCTTCGTACGTTGACCTTCCAGCTTTTCTGCTGCCACGGTAAACCGCGAAGCAAGCATTTCATACTGCGATTGCTGCTTGGAGCAACCGGTTATGAAAACCAGGATAAATGCAGCAACCAAGACCATATTGATCTTTTGTGCTCTACCTGTAAATAATGATGGCTCGTATAGACTCATCGTTAACGCGTATTCTGAGAGTGACGCAGACAATCTCGCGCCACTTATACTCCTAATTATGCTTCTGCTTCCACATCATAGAAAAAACGATCTACAATACGGTCAGGAGGTGGTGCAGACATGTATGTTGCAACGACAGCTGCAACCAATGATGCCACAAAACCCCATATCAAAGGATCAAGTCCGAGTAATCGAACTGGATTTGTACCACCATAAAGTACAAAACCGCTGACATAGAGTCCCAAATACATCAAAAACCCGCCTAACATGGATGCAATAGCGCCTTCTTTTGTAAAGCGGGGCCAATATAATCCCAACGCAACCGGACTCAGAAAAGCACAAGCAAGTGCACCCCCGCTGAATACGATAATATACTGCAAAAACTGAGGTGGCTTAATGGCCCCCAACGTAGCAAGCAATCCTATCAAGACAGTACATGCATAGCTCATAATCTTGATCCGCTTCACATGCGCATTGGGATTAATTTCTTTCTGGTAGATGTCGCGCACAACCGACGAGGAGATCATTAACATAAAGCTATCCACAGTAGACATGGCAGCGGCAAATGGTGCAGCGATGATCAAGCCGGCCAACCAGGGAATGCCGGCGTTGCCTGTGAGCGTAAAGGCCATCACCGGCATAATTCGATCGGGCGCCTGATCAAGACCCGGTACCAGAATCCGGGCGCACACAAAAATAACCACCAAAGGAACGTAGATCAGCGTGAAATAAATAGAAAGGGATGCAATAGCGCGCTTAAGTGTTTTTGCATTATCAAAGGCCATCAAGCGAACCATGTTGCCGGGCTGCCCCGTGCCCGATAATGCCCAGAAAACAAAGAAAGAAACAGCCAACCCTATAGGCAAAAACCCTTTTTCATCTGTAGCACTCGGTCCGGGAGCCGTCAAATAGACGCCCGATTGCCCACCGCCGCCGGCATAGGCGTTCACATCTATTAACTGCGGCCGGAGCGTACCGGGTAAAGCGGCTGGTATTCCACCAGGCAGGGTTGCCAAAATCTGTGTTATCTCTTCAGGCGTCATGATCTCGACAACGCGTACAGACTCCGAATTCACTCGGCCGGCGGGGATGATTGCCGTCTGATTGGTACGAAAAAGCCGCAGCCCCCCCGACACACTGCTATCCATCACAGCAAACCAGGTATCCGCAGGAATACGATAACTTTGCGGAGCAGCATCCGTGCTACTAAAAACAACGGTACCCAACTGAGGAGGCTCCATTTGCATCACCTTGCGCGTAGCTTTCTCCATGCCCCCTACCTGAGACAAAGCCAGGAACAGCATGATGAGCACACCCAACATCATCACTGCACCTTGCAAAATATCCGTCCAAACCACTGCACGAAAACCTCCCAATGCAGTGTATACAATGACAAGCGCTGCAAATAGTATCAGGCAAAGAAAATATTCAGGGCTTTCGCCTCCTGGCACAGAACCGCCTATCAAGACCAGCATGCCTTGCGTCATTTCCTGAAACTGCGGAATATTGCCCAGCAGCTCTTCCATGATGAGTGCCGCCAACTTGAACTGCGGAATGAGGTAAACCGTTAAGAGGAGCGCCAGCAACGATGTACTAAGCAATGCAAGCGTACGGCTTTCAAACCGATCTCTCAGCACATCCGGCAATGTAATGGCGCCTGTTTTTCTTGCGATCTGATTGAGTCGTTTTCCCAATATCCCCATACCGCACAAAGGGAAAATCATGTAGCTCGAAATCCAGAGCGCCAGCACCCATCCGTGTGAATAGATAAGCGCAGGAAAGCCGGCAAAAGAACCTGCAGATGCACTTGTGGCCCCAAAAGTAAGCGCCAACGCCAGCATCCCCAATCCTCTGCTACCTAAAAAATACTCACTCAGGAATGATTTTTTAGACCCGGTCCGATGTGCGACCCAGGCAAGGCCAAACACAATCAGCGTATAGATCAGAAAAGCCGCCAAGGCTGTATTAGATGTGTGCATATGCGCGTTCAGACCTCACCTGGTGCATTATCAGACACATCTGCCAGCACATCATCTCCTAGTGAATCATCTGCCATGTAAAACAAAGCAAAGAGCACGCTAAATACAGTGGCACTAAACCATGGAAGTAAAACACCCCAGACGATCCACGCCGGCATACCAGCAACCAGCGTTAACGTAGTCCCGTCTGTACCATAGCCGGCGTAGGCAGAATATCCCACGGTCCAAATCAGACAAACGAACCACGCAAGCAATATCAACCACGCTTCTCTTCTCGCATTCAAAAATGTTTTACTCAATGTCTTCATGCGATCACTCATTGTAAGCCCGGCTTAACACAACAACCCGAAACTTGGAACCCATACTACAGATAATCATCTGTGGTGGCATCTAGTACTCTGCCAGCAAAATTAGTAGAGTTTGCTTCTTTTGATTTCAGAATATCGATCAAGGATTTTTGATTTGTGATCTTCATCAGAGCCAATGAAACCAGCAAAATACTTCTAAAATCACAACTCCTTGATCGATATTCTGAAATCAGTTACAAAAAATACCTGCAATTACTTCGCTGAAAAAGTACTGAATACAAATTCAATTTGATCAAACTTAGTCGTCCTTAAGGGCCAGAATAATCTCTACCTCTGTGCTTGCGCCAATAGGCAATTGCCCCATACCCAACGCAGAACGAGCACCCACGCCGTCTTCCCCGAACACATCGCGTAATAACTCTGAGGCACCGTTAATCACCAGGTGAGCATCTTCAAAATCAGCATCTGCATTCACATAGCCTGTAACCCGAACCACGCGGGCTATTTTATCGAGCGAGCCCAACTCCTGAATGACAAATCGAAGGTTATTGGCAGCACATAGCGCTGCTGATATTTTTGCATCCTCCATACTTACTTCTGATGGTACCTTGCCTTTTGCGGTAAGCTTGCCATTGGCAACGGGCACCGCGCCAGATACATAAACTGTATTGCCATGAACAACCACCGGCTTGTAGATGGCACCGGGGCCCGGCACATCATTAATTGGGTACCCTAAAGCTTCGAGTTTTCTCTCTCTTTCTCCCATGCTCATATTTTGATTAGGTCGTATTGATTTGTTTTTCGTCTAAGACTTATGAACGCAACATAATAGATCACGCCAGTACACTTCGGTAAAATCCTAATTATGTCCATCAAAAACCACTCTATTTGCCAAAAACCGCTCTGTCTATCAATAACCGCTCTCTACTTCGCAAACGCTATTTCGCAGATCTGAAATTCGCAGATTTAAAAGCTTCAATCATCGGGCAGTGCATTCGTAAAAAAGCGTAACCAGTTGCCATGAAATATCTGCTGAATGTCGTCATCCTGATAACCACGTTTTGAAAGGATCGGCGCGAGTTTTTGTAGATCCGTGATGGTATTGAGGTCGTGAGGGGTTTGTTCGAAACCAAAACCTCCATCCAGATCACTCCCTATGGCAGCGTGCCTGGTGTTGCCGGCCAGTTGACAAACATGATCGATATGATCAGCGACGGCTTCAAGTCCTACGACAGCCGGCTGCGTTACGCCACGCTCCCATCCCGGGTACAGCATCCAGGCATCCAGCGCTGCACCAATAACAGCACCGCGCTCGATGAGTGTGCTAATCTGTGCATCAGAAAGCTGACGATCCCCAGGCACCAAAGCACGGCAGTTATGATGGCTCGCCAGCATGGCTCCACCAAAATGATCAAATGCTTGCGCCATGCTTTCATCGCACAGATGCGTCACATCCAGCATCATCCCTAAACGATCCATTTCGCCAAGTAAAGCAAGACCGCGCTTATTAAAGGGACCCACGACACCCGTTCCATAGGCATATTGCCCAACCCCGTAATGAACGGGCCCAAGAGCACGCAGCCCTGCATCCCACCAATGCTGTAACTCTTCAGGATGTGTAATGGGATCAGCGCCTTCCATACTGAGGACAATCCCTAGTGGTTTGTCGGGTTGCGGACGCGTCCAAAATGTATTCAACTGGCCCGAGGAGCGAATAAAAGACAGATGCCCTTGCATCTCAAGCCATCGATAATAGGCCAACTGACCGTGTGCTGCGGCATGCGCAATGGCAGGTGTGGCGTAGTTCAAATCGGTTCGCTTGAATCCTTTGGGCCATTCTTGATCCGGACCACCCCGCGCCAACAGCGTAGCAACACACAGGGAAATATCAGCCTTTCTGAGCTCTGGCAAACTCGTTGTACATTTTGCCCTGCCCGGCTCATCATTCATGTGTGCTTCCTGCCGGCGCAAGGCCTCAACTTCAAACGTCAGATCACGGTTAAAAGACAGCGCGTTCCACGCAAGATCCAGGTGGGCGTCTATGATGGGGATGGACATCTTGGTAGTGATTAGATGTTAGTTTTTAGTGGTTAGTTTTTTCTTTTTTAGACTGCGGTCCATGCTATTCACCGGTCAATTGAAATGACCTCAGTAGTTCTATGAATTCCTCAACTTTGCGCTGTTAGACGTACTAAAGCTTGCGCAATTTAACCGACTCAACAGCGTGATTTGCGGCTTTGTGCAGGATAAGGTCTGCCCTCTCACGGGTGGGTGCAATGTTCTCGACCAAATTCACGGCATTGATCTCGGTCCATACGCTACGCGCGTAAAGATCAGCTTCTTTCACCGTCATGTGAGCATACCTGTGAAAGTAAGAGTCAGGGTCTTTGAAAGCCGTATCTCGAAGCTGATGAAAACGAGCCAGAAACCATGATTCAATCTGCAGAGGATCCGCATCTACATAAATCGAGAAGTCGAAAAAATCTGACAAGTATACCTGTGAAGGCTTGGCAACTTGCTGCGGGGCATTTTGGAGCACATTGATTCCTTCGAGGATCACGATATCCGGCTGGTTCACCCGGGTCCGTTTGCCCGGCAAAATATCATAGGTCAGGTGAGAGTACACAGGTGCAGTAACCGACGGCTTGCCGGCTTTGAGATCTGCTACAAATTTGATTAAGCGCCGCACATCGTAGCTTTCAGGAAAGCCTTTGCGACGCATCAAGTTTTTTGATGCGAGTCTGGCATTGGGATACAGGAAACCATCCGTTGTTATAAGCGCCACATTTACATGATCTGCCCAACGCGACAAAAGTGCCTGAAGGATACGCGCGATGGTGCTTTTACCGACGGCAACGCTGCCGGCCAATCCAATAATAAATGGTACCTTGGCAGCCGGCCCGCCTAAAAAACGATACGTCGCCTGATGCAATTCCTGAGATGCAGCAACATACAGATTAAGCAACCGGGATAGCGGGAGATACACGTCTACCACTTCATCCATCGATATTTGATCGTTGATCCCACGCAAATTTCCCAGGTCTGCTTCAGTAAGCGTAAGCGGCGTGTCTTTCCTGAAATGGGCCCACTCCTCTCGTGAAAAACCTACGTAAGGAGAATAAACTTCTCCTTTTCCGCCCTTCTTTGAATGCTTTTTCAACATGCTTTACTATTACTGTATGGTCTTTTCTATGTCCTGAGCAGATCGAAGCAGCCGCATGATCATCGCCCTAATATGCTCATCTGCAAAACGACAAACAACTATAAAAATGTAGATCTTTTGTAAGCGCACGAGCAAATTGAGCATCGTAAGAAGTCAGTACAAAACATTTGTGCAACAAAAAAGGAAACGGCGCCGTAGATAATTAGAAGATTGGCTAAATATCAAAATGAATAAACTATTTAAAGCACTCAACGATACCACCCGGCGCAGGATTCTGGATATGCTAAAAGATTCAGATCTCACAGCTGGAGAAATAGCGGATGCGTTTCAGATAAGCAAGCCAAGCATATCGCATCACCTTGATTTGCTGAAGCAGGCCGGCCTCATCTCTGCCACCCGGGAAGGCCAATTTATCCGATACACCCTCGACACAACCGTGTTGGATGAAGCACTGCATTGGCTTATGAATCTCGTTGATAACAACCAAAACCACTCCGACGATGAACCTGCGTAAGACATTGCTCAAAGACTGGCCGGTATGGCTCATTATGATCATTCCATTTATCATGATCGGCTATTACTGGGATCAGATTCCCGAACAAATAGGCATGCACTGGAATTCAGCCGGCGAAGTTGATCGTTGGGAGGAAAAGGGATGGCAGGCCTTTTTACTTCCGCTGATTAGCATGGGTGTTTACGTACTCCTCATCTTTCTACCCTACATCGATCCAAAGCGAAAGACAGACAATGCGCAAAAGGCCATGCGTGCACTTCGGATCATTCTTCCCTTGTTCTTTTCTGCGCTATCTATCGTTGTACTGTTTCAGTGGATGGGCTCAGATTTCAAACCGAGCAACATGATCTACCTGACCATGTGCGTCTTTTTCCTGGTATTTGGTAACTACATGCAAACCATCAAACCCAACTATTTTGTGGGCATTAGAACCCCATGGACCCTGGAAAGCGAAGACAATTGGCGGAAAACCCACCGGCTCGGCGGCAAGCTCTGGGTAGGCGGTGCACTACTGATGATTACGCTATGGTTTTTCATCCCGGAAGAAAAACAGATCATGGCCCTTCTCATCATCGCACTTGGTACCTCAGCTATTGCAATCGGGTATTCATTCGCTCTGTTCATGCAGGAACGAGGTACAAAGAAACACGACGACCCGAAAGAGCAAGAATTGACGTAAGTCAACCAACGTTCTCTTGACGATTTTTGGATGGAAGACGGGAAGAAAAGGAGATAGGCAGAAAAGGAGACGGGAAGAAGGGATCATGATCCTCCTATTCTCCCGTCCCCCTTTCTATTCATTTTTCACTATTTACATGCCTGCATATTGTCCACACGCCCTGGATCACGCTTGCGCTTTACGATAGCGCTGTATCATAGCAACGCGCTTCTCATACGCTTCGCGCGCGATCTGCACATCTTCGAGGAAGTACGGCAGCTCTTCCATCAGAAGCGCCTGCGGACCATCAACAAGGGCCTCAGGAGGATTGGGATGAAAATCTACCAACACCATATTGGCGCCGGCAATGATTCCTTGTGAAGTCGCGTGAAACACGTCGAGTAGACCATCAGGCGAGTCCTCTCTTGAACCAACGGAATGCGACGGATCAATACAGATCGGTAAGCGCGTCAGTCGTTTAATAGCCGGCACATGGGTAAAATCGACCATATTTCTGTGCGGACTTGCAAAGGATGTCTTCATTCCGCGCAAGCAAAATATAATGTTCGCATTGCCTGCCTCAGCCAGATATTCAGCTGCATTCAGTGATTCACTCAGGGTAATTCCAAAACCACGCTTGAAAAGTACCGGATAGGTTTGCTGACGCCCTATGGCTTTGAGCAACTCAAAATTCTGCGTATTGCGCGTGCCCACCTGAAGCATTACACCTGTAGGCCGGCCGGCTTCCTCAAGCGCTTCATCAATTTCAGCGATATGGCTTTCATGGGTAACCTCCATGGCGATCACCTTGATACCATATTTACCCGCCAGGTCAAATACATAAGGCAAACAGCTCTTGCCATGTCCCTGGAAAGAATACGGGTTTGTGCGCGGCTTATAAGCACCCATCCGCGTACAGACCTGGCCGTGCGACTGCAAAGCTTTCATCATGAGCTCAACATGCTTCGGCGTATCTACAGCACATAACCCGGCAAACACATGCAGGCTATCCTGATTGAAGGTAAGCCCGTTATAGTCAAACCCTGTGGCGCGTTGTCCATCTTTGTGCCGGCCGATAATGCGGTATTCTTCTGAAATACGTATCACACGCTCAACACCGGGAAGAGCTATCAGATCACTCTTATTCAACGGTTTTGTGTTGCCTATAAGATAAATCTCCATGAGCGTATGCATATGACCTTGTACAAGGTGCTTGCGCAGCTCGATGCCGGGAAGATTGTTTAAATAATTCCAGGTCTTGACAAACTCATCAGACCCTTCGTCGATATCCGCATTCAGGATTACTAACATGCACGTATGTTTTATTGCGTCTGGAAGCTTGTTGCAAGCCCCAGACCTACTTGTCGAAAAAACTAAAAAAAACTGTTAACCGGGTATAACCTCCAAGGATAACAACTAAACACCTGATCTAAAACAGGAAAAGGCTGTAGAAATGTGAAAGCTATGCTAATCAAGTTGATAAAAAACAATTTTTGAAACGGATAGCATAATCTCACGTACATGGGAAGCTAAGAAATTGAAGAGATTTGATTTTACCCTGGTATTCGCTGCGAGAACAGCAAAAAACGTACTATTTTGCGTTTTATCGGGTTTTGCCTGAAAGCTTCTTTGGTCAAATGTGCCGGCAAGCATTAAAAACAGGCAACCACTACCCCGAAAAGCTGGCAATGAAAGTCCCTTCTTTTTTGACCGCTTTGAATGAAGCGAAGATTTTTCTCTATCTTAGGGCTTAACTGGAAGCGCAAGCCTTTTTAGTTAGAGATCGAAGACACCGTGTGACCGCTCATCCGATTCAAAATATGTCCAAATCCGCTGACCCTATTTCGCCCTCGGAATCCAGTGAGCAGGATCGTGATCTGGTAAAAAAAGCCCTGAACGGAGACGAGAATGCGTACAAGGCGCTCATGGAGAAATATCGTATTTCGCTCTCCAAGCATATCCAGCGCATGGTTCGCAAACAGGGTGAAATTGATGATTTGGTCCAGGAAAGCTTTATCAAGGCCTTCTCTGCGCTAAGCTCTTACTCTGTTGATTACGCTTTTTCCACGTGGCTCTACAAAATTGCCACCAATCATGCGATCGATTATCTGCGCAAGAAAAAGCTCAAGACATATTCAATAGACAAACCAAAAGAAACCAGCGACGGAGCCCTCGAATTTGAACTCCCAGACGCCACCTACCGCCCAGATAGACACATTGTGGCGGATCAGAGAAAAAGGCTGATCCAGAAAGCCATTGATAGCCTGCCCCCCAAATATAACCGGGTTATCGTAATGCGCCATCAACAGGAAAAATCTTACGAAGAAATAGCAAAAGAACTGGATTTACCACTGGGCACAGTGAAAGCCCACATATTCAGGGCACGTGAATTACTCAACAAATATCTACGACACAAGCGTGGCTCCTTCTAAAGTGGCTAGCATTTCGTAGAACCTGCGCTTATTTTAGGCCCGTAACCTGATTCACCTATCCTTTACGTAGTTGTTAGTTTTTAGTGGGTAGTGGTTAGTTCGTAAATATCTTTCTCCTTGTCAGGAGCACTAAACTAACCACTAAATACCAAGGGCTACACTGCCTAAGTCTTTTTCTCTTACTATTTCTCATAGCGCGAGCGGTACTACCTGACAGGCAAAAGACCGTCCGTAAATTGCATGATCGACAGATACACTCGCCCGGAAATGGGCAATCTTTGGGGAGAGTCCGAACAATTCAAATCCTGGTTGGAAGTAGAACTCGCTGCCTGTGCAGCGTGGTCTGAAATCGGCGTCATCCCCCATGACGACGTCAACAAGCTCTACGATGAAGCCAGTTTTGATATCGACAGAATCCACGAAATCGAAAAAACGACACGCCATGACGTTGTCGCGTTTACGCGTGCAGTCAGTGAAACGCTTGGCGAAGAACGCAAGTGGATCCACTATGGCCTGACTTCTTCTGATGTTGTGGATACAGCGCTTTGCTTCAGGCTCAAAAAGGTGAACGCCGTCCTTTTGAAAAAAATTGACGAGCTGCTCGAGGTATTAAAAAACAAAGCACAAGAACACAAATACACCCTTATGATGGGGCGTACACACGGTGTTCATGCTGAACCAACCACTTTTGGCCTTAAGCTGGCGCTATACTATGCTGAAATGGAGCGCAACAAAGAGCGCTTCAATGAAGCAGCAGAAGGACTCCGGGTCGGTAAATTCTCGGGCGCTGTAGGCACATTTGCGCACATCCCACCTGAAGTGGAGCAAATTGCGTGTAAAATACTGGGGCTGAAGCCGGCGCCTATTTCTACGCAGATTATCCAACGAGATCGCCATGCCCACTATTTGTCTGTGCTTGCCCTCATCGGTGGCACCCTCGAAAAGATGGCTGTGGAAGTGCGTAGTCTCCAAAAAAGTGAAGTACGGGAAGTAGAAGAAGCTTTTTCACGCGGGCAAAAGGGGTCTTCCTCCATGCCGCACAAAAGAAACCCTGTAGGCTCCGAAAATATATCGGGATGTTCACGTATGCTGCGCGGCTACATGCTGTCTGCCTATGAAAACATGGCCCTTTGGCACGAACGCGACATCTCCCACTCTGCTGTTGAACGCGTCATTATCCCGGATGCCACCATTATCCTGGATTATGCACTCCACCGGTTTGCTCGCATTCTAGACGACCTTGTTGTCTACGAGGGCAATATGCTGCGAAATATGGAACGCACGTACGGACTCTACAATAGCCAGCGTCTTCTCATCAAGCTTATTGACAAGGGCTTGAGTAGAGAAAAAGCCTATGACCTGGTTCAGCCACAAGCCATGCAAGCCTGGGCTGAAGGCAAAGCATTTAGAGATATTGTCATGGAAAATGAGGACATTAGATCCCATCTTTCTGAGGCAGAAATCAATGAAGCTTTTGATGCAAGGTATCATTTGAGCCAAGTTGATTATATCTTTGAAAGAGTGGGATTGGGCTAATTGCCCCGAAGGGAATGTTCTAACCGACTGAACCTACCGGCGATTAGTTTATCATTTCAATCAATAAATAAATTCTTTAAGTCAAATTGGCTAATTAGCTGATAAAAATTAAGAATTTAGATTGTTTTACTTATCCTGCAAAAATGGGAATTCAAATATATCTGCTACCACTCGCATATATATTTTGCTATCTCCTATTCGGTTTTTTTTACTTTTCAAGAGTTTTAACCAGAAAAAACCACCAATCTGACCCCAGCAAATACGTGTCTGTGTCCAAAGTTGAACAATAGCCCTCCAAAACACAGACGCATTCTAAAGCATTTTTTACTTTCTAAAGAGGAGTTTATGAAATTAGTGATCCGAACTGCTTTCATAATGACATTGTTATTATGGGCGGGCACCACTTCGATTTCTGCACAGAATACCGCATCTATTTCAGGCGTTGTTACCGACGCTGAAAACGGAGAGCCACTCACAGGCGCCAACATCATTCTTACGACGCCAGGCGCAGCCGGCATTGTTGGCGGTGCTGCTGCTGATCTTGATGGCAGATATTCGATCCAGGGTGTTACACCAGGGTCTTATACGCTCACGGTCCGTTTTGTGGGATATAATGAATCTCAGACGACTGTCGTTTTAGCTGCCGGCGAAAGCGCTTCGCAAGACATCCAGCTTTCGATTGGAGGACTCGATCTCAATACCATTGTGATCTCTGCCTCCCGCCAGGCTGAGAAAGTGCTCGATGCGCCGGCCTCTATTTCCGTGCTTGATGCGCGTGAGGTACAGCAAGAGGTTGTCCCTTCTACAATCTCTGTGCTACGAAATACAACCGGCGTGGACATGGCCCAGACGGGTGTTGACCGCAATGAAGTTGTACTTCGCGGATTTAACAATGCGTTTTCTGGTTCTGCCTATATCCTGACAGATTACCGCCAGACAGCCGTTCCCTCTTTGAATGTTAATATCCACAGCATCATGCCCACCATGTCTATTGACATCGAGCGGGTAGAAGTTGTGCGCGGCCCTGGCTCTGCCCTTTATGGCGCCGGCGTTGACGAAGGTGTTATTCATTTCATTACAAAAGATCCATTTAGCTTCCCCGGCACAACCGTTTCCGTGACAGGGGGCGAAAGATCTTTGCTCGGTGTTCAGTTCAGACATGCCGGCAATGTCAACAACAAATTCGGCTACAAAATAACGGGTAAATACTCGCAGGCAGAAGACTGGGAGCTTGATCCAAACAATACCGAAGATGCCGTACAGCTCAATAGAGACGCCCAGGGATTTGAGCGGAACTATGATTTCCAGAAGTTCAACATCAACGGTATGGCTCAGTACAAAATCAGCGATAATGTATCCCTGACAGCTAACGCTGGTACTGCAAGCCTGGATGCTGTTGTGCTCTCTGGTATCGGCACCCTGCAAGCTGATGGCTTCAGCAATACATATGGACAGCTTCGTTTACAAGCAGACCGCCTGTTTGCACAGGTGTATGCCTCACAGAACGATGCCAAAGATTCTTTTGTATATGGCACAGGCTCTACTGTTGTTGACAACGGAACCGAGCTCAATGCGCAGGCGCAATACGATCTTGACTTTGCAGATGAGCGTGTTCGCGTTATCATTGGTGCTGACTATCAGCAAACCAATCCCGACACAGAAGGCACCATCCTTGGACGGAATGAAGCTGATGACGAAATCGTCGAAGCCGGCGGTTATGTTCAATCAACCATTGAGTTAACCTCCAAGCTTGATTTAACCGTTGCAGCCCGCGGTGATTACAGCAACATCTTTGATTTCCGCATGTCTCCGCGTGCCGCCATCGTTTACAAAGCCAACAACCAGAATACGTTCAGGGCTTCATTTAACCGTGCGTTCTCTTCGCCGGGTCCTAACTCGCTATTTCTCGACATCGTTGGCCAGTCAACTCCAGTAAGTGCTACACAGCAGTTCCTCATCATGGGACGCGGTTCAGCTGACGGTTTTACATTTGACAACTTCAGGTCAACAAATTCTGCACGCTTTTTCCTTCCGGT
>JBGCEN010000306.1:0-4013 GCA_045106435.1 Rhodothermales bacterium | reverse complement strand
CACATTGCTCGTCACCAGTACAATCAATACAGTGACAAGGATGTCAATAATTACGTTCTTGAGCCAGCCCATGTGTTTTTAACAGTTTTCAGTTTTCAGTAGTCGGTTTTCAGTTTTGTTCATCTGATAGCTTTAGGCAGATGACTTAAATAGATTTTGGAAACAGTTCTTCCAGTTTTTTATCTGAGAACTGAAGACAGATAACTGAAAACTACCTTACTCAATCTTCCTCAGAATCGCGTCAAACACTTCCTCGGATAGTCTTGGGGCGAGGTCGTCTATGATTTCGTCTTCCAGTTCTCTTATTGCGAGGTCGATTTCTTCTTCGTCGAAGAGTTTGCGTTCGCTTCGAGAAAGATCCAGATCCAGGTAGTCGCCGGCGTAGACGCCACGTTTTAGTTTAGCGTCAGCGTCAGCCGTTACTGTGCCATCTCCTACTTCTTTGCGGGTTTCCATGTCGATGATACGATATTCCAACTCAGCTTGCAGTTCTCCTGTAAAGCTTTGCTCGATATACGTGGTGTCAACGCTGTTTCTGCCTTTTGTCTCAGTCTTTTTGGTCTTTTCGCGCATACGCTTTTCTTCAAATTGAAAAAGCACAGCCTGCGTGATGACCACATAATCGGCATTGACTGCATTGCCGATGTTGGATGCTTCCGACCTTGTAATCAAGCGGTCGTCGTATCGGAGCCGGCGCAGTTCTCTTCTTAGTTGTACCGGATCAGCCTGCTCAATGAAAAGAGGTGGATTGGCCCAGTAATCATATTGGAGCAAGTCGTCTATTTCTTCGATCAATCCACTCGGAGCGTTGTCGTTAACGTCGTCTGTCTGCCAGATCGGGAGGAATGCGACAAAACGGGTGCCTTCATCGATGGCGCGGTCCTGTATTTCAAAAGCGTATGCTGCACGGGGATGTTCTTCTCCCAGTACCACTACGGCATCTGATGCCAGGTCAAAACTGCGGCGGTATCTACCGCGCTCAATTTCTTGTTCTGCCCACTTGGTAAATACGCCGGCTTCTGCAAGAATCATTTCTTCCTGCTGATCAACCGTGAGTTTGTATTTTTTGCTTACCAGCTTATACGTTTCTATTGCCTCTTCCCATTCCCCTTCTTCTTCTGCACGATCTCCTTTTCTGATGAGCGAAACAACGGCCGCTTCACTCAATCGCTCTCTGTAAGAGTCGTAGTCGGAGGGCACAGCCAAGTTGATGCCCACGCCACGTGCATCTGCTTTTAAATCATCCAGCTTGTCAAGTGTGTCGATGGCTTCGTCATATTCGCCAGTTTCTTCCTGCGCATTGGCATTATCGATCAAGTTGTCAATCGCTATGGTCCCTACCCGGGCAAGGCCATCTCTTGCTTCTTCCCAGTCAGGCTTTTTCTCAAGCACACTGATGTAATATCTGGCGGAACGGGCATACTCGCCTTTTTCTTCTGATGAATTAGCTTTTTCCAGAAGCTTTTCAGAAGAGGCGCAGCCAGTGACTAACGTCAGTAATAAAAGGGGGGTAAACCAATAAATAAATCTCAAGGACTTTTGTGCAGAAACAGCCATGACGAGAAGGTTATAAACGATAATCTTGAAACTAAAATCTTAAGCGGTACGATCCAGTGCGCCCAGTATGATGGTGAGTGCATCATCCAATACATCAAAAGGGATCGTAAGTGGTGGAGCAATTCTAACCAATGAATTGGCGTGAAGGGTCCAGCCGAGTAATACACCTTGCTGGAGGCAGTGTGTTACCATTTGGGCTGTTACTTCTGCGCTGACGAGTTCCATGCCGAGCATGGCACCGCGTCCCCGAACCTCTTTAATCTGTCGATGAACAAGTTTGTTGCGTATACGGCTACTAATTTCATTTGCTCTTGCAACGAGACCTTGGTCGAGTATCACCTCCAAATTTGCCTTTGCGGCGGCGCAGGAAACCGGGTGTCCGCCAAAGGTGGTGACGTGGCTTAAGGGTGGATCGTTTCGGAAAGTGCCCATGATTTCCTTGCTGGAAATAAAAGTACCCAAGGGCATACCGCCACCCATCGCCTTGGCAAGGGTCAGGATATCTGGCGTAACATTGAAGCCTTCAAAAGCAAAGAGTGTCCCAGTTCTGCCAAATCCTGATTGAATCTCGTCAAAAATAAGCAAGGCACCCGTTTCGGTGCAGCGTTCGCGGAGTGCAAACATCCAGGCATCTGAAGGGACCCGAATACCACCTTCACCCTGAATCGGTTCTGTAATTACGCAAGCCGTTTTATTATCGATCGCCGATAAAGCCTCGATATCATTGAAAGGCAGGAAGGTGACATCAGGAAGAAGCGGTCGGAAAGGATCCTGATATACGTGCCGGCCTGTTACAGATAACGAGCCATGTGTATCACCGTGATAAGATCGTTCAAACGCCACCATGCGGGTACGACCCGTATATTTCTTTGCTAGTTTGAGCGCTCCTTCATTGGCTTCCGTGCCTGACATCGTGAAGTAAGCCACCTGCAATGCATCCGGTAGTTGCTGTGCAAGCGCAGCAGCAAAATTGGCCTGTGCTTCTTGTATAAACTCTCCATACACCATCACATGTAGATGTTTGTCTACCTGCTCGTGTATGGCTTTTACTACGTGTGGATGTCGATGGCCAAGTGAGGAGACAGCTATGCCGCTGATGAGGTCGGTTATTCGCCGGCCATCTTTCAGGTAGATGAATGGTCCTTCAGCAAAATCTACCTCAAGCCCAAGCGGTTCATCGCTGGTCCAGGCTACGTGCCGGCTAAAATTCTCCGATACAGGGTGCGTGCTCAATCGTCCGTTCCACGAAATATATCGTCGAGGGTCACTTTCTGGGGTACCGGTTTGCCCGGTGTACCACTCGGTTTAGGTGGGGGTGCCGGCTTGTTTTGCTGTGGAGGCTGTTGGGGAGGCTTCGGCCGCGGGTTTTGCGGCGCGCTTTGTGGTTTAGCTGGTACCTTGCCTATTGCCTCTTCCAGTTGCTGGATGGATGTTTTGGGCTGTTGCGGTTGTAAGGAAGGCGTTGGTTTTGGTGCCGGCTTGGGTTGTGCTTGCTGCTGGAAAACATCAGCAATAGATGGTTGCTTTGGTTCCTGCTTGCGTGGTTTGTTGATCGCCCCAAAGCGCTGTTCCAACGTCTGCGCGCGGAATGAAAAAGCTTCGTGCAGTCGCTTGCGAATAAACAGATTGTGTGCAAAAGAGCCAAGCATACCAAAATGCATCCCGTAGAGAATGATGTCTTCTACTTCTACCCCTTCGTCAATTGCACGGAAATGGTGCTCGTGATGCCACATTTTGAATGGCCCAAACCGCTGCTCGGTAATGTAAAATTGAGGCGGGCGGATATGGGTGATTTCTGATATCCAGTCGGTAGAAATAATCGGAAAAGGACGAATTTTCGCGCTTACAATGGTACCAGGATGAAGATATTCCGGTGGATCACTTGTAAGGCGAAAGTCTAGCCAATGCGGCGTTGTCAGTCTGAGATTCTTTGGACTGGTGAAAAAATCCCATGCCTCCTCGATTTGAATAGGGAGCCGCTGGATGGTTTGGATGCGTTCCAGTTTCATGGAAACAGTGTTCAGATGTGAGAATGGATTGTTGGTATTACGCTTAAGTATCGGTTCTGGCTCCGGATTAGGTAAATTTATTGATTTTGGGTTTAGCATTTTAGGAGTGGCAGCGTGCTAAGCTTACAGGCAAGAGCTTCGGGGCTGGCAGCGAGCTCGTCTAAAAGCAGCGATGGGGAGCTTCGGGCAGGCCTCTAGCTAATCTTATGGAGCTTTGGGCTAACAGGGTGCTCATTCTGAAAGCCTAAGCAGAATATCGTCTGCGTGATTCACGCTTCGGTAGCAGTAGGCCGCGAGGAGCTGTTCTTTTTCGTCGTCATTCAGGTCTCCCTGAAAGCCTTGCCTTGTCATTCGATCATGGAAAGCGTGATATAGTGCGACGGCTGTGGCAACGGAGATGTTGAAGCTCTGCACAAAGCCGGCCATCGGGATGATACATCGTTGATC
>JBGCEN010000305.1:0-6127 GCA_045106435.1 Rhodothermales bacterium | reverse complement strand
ACCTTCAATGCGAAATAGCCGGTGCGATTTTGCTCAAGCCGAATCATAAATGGCTTGATTGCCATATGCATCGAATGGATATGAAAGTCTTCAATTACGCCAACAATAGTTCGAGGCTCATCATTATGCATGAACGTGCTGCCGATGGCTTCAATAGAGGAGGTCCCGAGTGCTTTTGCTGCCGTTTCATTGATTACGTAACTGTTCTCCAGGTCGTTCGGTCTATCTTTTGAAAACATGCGGCCAGCAATGAGTTTGATGTTAAACACATCAAGAAATGCATCTGACACGGCAGCTTCATAAATCGACATGCGATCACTTTCCACGCTTCCTGCCCAGCCTCTAATCGTTGTGCTTGAGTTAATAGACGTGGGCAAGTGTCTTGTGTAGGCAACGGCCTTGATTTGAGGATTGCTGAGCCATTCATTTTTCAGTACATCAAAATTGTTGATCAGCATCATATCATTGACGGGTATGGTCAATACCTGATCGCGATCATAGCCAAGATCCTTTTGCTGTACAAATTGTAACTGCTGATAGATAATCAGGCCGCAAACAACCAGGGCAATGGAGGCTGTATATTGTCCAATGATGAGCCCGCGCTGTAAAGCATGCCGGCTTCCTTTACCGGCCCCCATGCCTTTCATGATGAGCGATGGCTGCTGTCGGGACATATAAAACGCAGGATAAATACCCGAAAGAATACCAACAAGCAGAGCCAGTATACACAGGGCGGGAAGTAGCGTGCTTTCTTGTAAAGAGAGCGCTATCGGGCGCTGCATGAGGGTAGAAAATGGCTCTTGTAACAACAGCACCAGGACCAGGGCGATGAGAAAGGCGGTGAATGCCATGAAGATGGACTCACCGATGAATTGAACAAATAATTGCCGGCGTCCTGCACCTACAACTTTTCTTAATCCTACCTCTTTGATTCTTTTAGCCGAACGAGCTATCGCAAGATTGATGTAGTTGATACAAGCCAGCAAAAGAATCAGGCATGCGATGGTCAGAAAAATATAAACCTGGGTGATGTCTCCCGTGAAGGCTTTTTCGCCATTGAAGTTGGATTTTAGATGAACGTCTAGAAGAGGCTGTACGAAATATCGAAGAGGAGCTTCATTAGATTTTTGTCCCGGGATATTTTTTGAAATGAGGTCAGGTAACTTGGCCTCTAATGCAGAACCTTTAGCATTATTAGCGAGAACAAAGAAGGTTTGCCATGAACTATTGGTCCATGTATTGTTTTCCATGTTCAGGGCATAATAATCCTGGGACTGGAGCGATACCACAAAATCATATTTTAGCGATGAGGTCTCAGGGAGATCTTCAAATACACCCGTTACGGTGTACTCCATGTCATTTTCGAGCGTGAGTTGTTGGCCAACAGGATTTGTGTCTCCGAATATTTTGTTGGCGAGTGTTTGGTTCAGAACAATGCTATCTGGATTTTTGAGAACGGTTGACGCTTCCCCTAGAATAAAGGGTGAGGAGAAAACCCCGAAAAAATGTTCGTCACCCCAAAATCCCTTTTCCCAGAAGTGTTGATTTCCAGAACTCAGGAGCGCTTTTTCTGACCTGAAGTCGTCGAATACGGTAGCTCGTTTTACTTCAGCATATTCTTCCATTAGGGCCTGAGCCAGAGGCGCCGGCGTTACGGCCCACATGTCTGTTCCTAAATAGAAATCATCGGGCTCCTGCACAATGATTCTGTAAATGTTATCGCTGTTCTCATAAAACTGGTCGTATGCAAACTCGTGTTTTACAAAGAGAATGATCAGGATAAAGCATGCGAGTCCAGTAGCCAGACCAAACGTATTGATAAACGTGTAGCTTTTTTGTTTTCGCATGGCACGTAAGGCCACGAGGAAATAACTTTTGAACATTGCATATCTCCAGTTTAATTCTTCTGAAAGCCGGCGCTGGCGTTTTGCCTTGTGCCAAAACACTTTGCCATACTCCTGCTCAGCCGCGTCCCATGCTCCCATATCTTTCATGGCCCGATCAAAGGCTGTCTGAGGCGTTTCTCCTTCTGCAATCTCCTCTGCAACCTGATCGCGTATGTGCTGCTCGAGTTCATCAAGATCTTCGGTAGAAAAAGCACGGCGCTGGGTGTAGCTGCTGCGCCATGCGGCAAGTGATTTATCCAGGTCAAACATGGGAAGAGGAGTTTATGCAGGAAGAAGGCCGGGCGCAGGATTCCAAAGCTTCATGAGGGCAGTGTGTACATCCAGCCATTGCTGTTTTTCTTGTTGCATGACCTTCTGGCCCTTGGCTGTAAGCTGGTAGTATTTTCTTCGAGGGCCGCCCTCAGAGCTCTGCCAGTAGCTTTCTAACAGTCCCTTGTTTTCAAGACTATGCAGTACGGGGTAGAGTGTGCTGGTTGTCCACTTGATCTGCTCGCCAGTCAAGGTTTTGACGCGTTGGATAATGGCGTAACCGTAATTGTCACCGGAGGCGAGAATGGTCAGGACAAAAGGTTTGATGGAGGCTGCGACGAGTGCTTTTGGTATCATTTTGACGTTTTTATCTAATTTTCTATGTCGTAGGTGGACATAGTATAGGTCGCAGTACGACATAGTGCAACAAAAGATACGGGGGGTGTGGAATTCGATTAAAACCTTTGTATTATTGCAGTATGACTACAGCGGGTTGATTATCCACAAACCCGTGAATTACTGATGCCTGATTTATGTCAAGAACCTTCAAAGTACCTCACACGCTTGTACTGCTTTTTGCAATGATTGTCGTTGCTTATGCATTGACCTGGATTTTGCCGGCGGGTGCATTTGAACTGGTTACAAATGATCACGGCAGAGAAGTGGTGGTCCCGGGGACGTTCAGTTTTTTGGATGCCGTCGCAAAGTTGCCGGTCTGGTCAATAGTAACGGTGATTCCGCGGGGTTTGGAGGCCGCACAGGGCATCATCTTCTTCGTTTTCATCATCGGTGGGGCATTGGCCGTCATTCGCTCCACTGGAAGTATTGATGCCGGGCTTGCACGTTTGTTAAGACGCTTTGGTAATCAGCCGGCCTGGCTCATTTTTATAGGCATGATGGTCGTAACAGTAGCTGCCTCTACGATCGGGATGTCAGAAGAATTTATCCCGATGACTGCGATTCTGATCACCTTATGTGTTGGGATGAGAATGGATGCAATTACCGCTGCGGGTATACTGGTGATTGGCTCTGGAATTGGATACGGTGTTGCCGCGCTAAATCCGTTTACTGTATTGGTGGCGCAAGAAGTAGCGGGGGTGCCACTCATTTCTGGAATAAATTTTCGACTGGCTATTTCTCTTCCTTTTTTCCTGATAGGCTTCTTGCATATGTGGAGATATGCCAGGAAAATACGGGAGACGCCATCAGCTTCGTTGGTGGCTGATGTCCCGGAAGCACAGCTTCCTCAAGATACCGAGGTGGTAGAAATGTCGGGCCGGCACACAGCTGTCTTATGGATAACTGTAGCAACCCTCGGCATATTGGTATGGGGCATCATAGCACACGGCTGGTACTTTGTCGAACTGGGGGCTGTTTTTGTTGTTCTGGCCGTTGTGGTCGGATTTGTGTCTGGCATGTCGCTGGACAATCTCGCCAAATCATTTACGGCTGGTGCTGCGGAACTAACGGGTACTGCCTTGCTCATCGGATTTGCAAGAGCTATTGAGCTTATTTTGTCAGATGGGCAGGTAATGCATACCATTATCAACGGACTTGCTACCCCGTTGGCCAATGTAGGGGCAGAAGCGGCAGCAGCAGGCATGCTCGTTATCCAGAGCCTGTTTAATTTGTTCATCCCATCGGGATCCGGGCAGGCATACGTCACGATGCCGATCATGGCACCTATTGCTGATATTGTCGGTCTGTCTCGCCAGATTGCTGTCACTGCATATCAGATGGGCGATGGATTTATGAATATGATTGTGCCTACGGGGCCAGTACTGATGGGGATTCTTGGGATGGCCGGTATACCATACAGCCGTTGGTTCAAATTTATCTGGCCGCTGGCATTACAATTAATCGCTGCCGGCATGATCACACTGATTATTGCTGTGTGGATTGGCTATCAGTAGATTTAGTCAGCTGCCAGTACACAATCAGCAAGAAAATAGCGCCGCTAACGGCCAATGTAAGTGCCGTTAGCCAACTGATGTTGTAGCCCTGCACAAAGTAAAGCAGTCCCAGGAAGGGTATTGAAAGCAGTAACTGCTGGCCATAGGGGAATAGCGCGGCTCGCAATGGTGTCTCTGACAGCCGCAGCAAAACGACAATGTGTATGATTCTCGCCAAAATGCCCCCTACGGCGAGATAAATGAGCGCCAGCATCAAGTCTCCTGTTAGACAGCCATAAACGAACAAAGGCATCTGTACAAAGAAAATGACCATGCTTGTGAGGAAGTCTTTCCTTTGTTGTTCCAGGATATCAAAAAGACGGGTTAGGGGAGAGGCTACGCTTGCAAGAAAAAACCACGGGGCGAGCCATTGCAAATAAACGCCGGCCGGCTCCCATGCTGATCCCAAAAAGAAGCCCATCACCTGCGGCCCGGTTAACATGATCGCCAGGGTAGGGAAGAGGCCTATCGTAACAAGCCGGCTGTGGACCTTTGTCGTTAATTTGTCCAATGTATGCGCTCTCCTCGCGATAGCACCTTCAACAAAAAACACCTGAGATATTGCGCCGCCAATCAGGCTCAATGGCACGGCAAAAAGCGCAAACGCACGGCCGTAATAGCCAACAGTCGCTTGATCAAAGAAGTAGAGCAGGAAAAAGATGGGCAGTCTGGATTGAAGGGTAATCAGCAAAGTAGAAGGCATGGAAAATCTTGGAAAGCGCTTATAGCGTCGGGCTGCATGCCTTATGCTTTCTCTGTGGCCTATATGCTGCCAGAAGTTGGGTTGTGTTTTGAGTATTTTGTGGGCATAAATGGAGGCGCTCGCTACGTGGCCGGCGATGTAGCCCCACATCAACCCAAAGGGCAACATCACATTGGTTATTTTTGCAAAGCCAATCCGGGAGCCGGCCATCAATGCCGTTTGCGCAACCTGGCCTTTTGAAATAGTGCTATAACGTTTTTGCCTTGTGAGCCACAACTCAGTCAATTTTGCGAATCGAACTGCGATCAAGGTTGGTGGAACCCATATAAAACAAAGCGCGAGACTGGGTTCATCAAACCAGTTTGCCAGAGGTGTTTTAAACACAGTAAGGCTTGTACTGATCGCAGCTACTAAAACAACCAATGAGAATGTAAGGCCGAGTACACCCAGTGCTTCCTCATCATCTTCGGGAAGCATAATGGCATCTTCATATCGCAAAGAGGCAAAAGGCAGGAGCAGGGCTATAATGGAGACGAATGTATCAAATAAACCAAATGCTTCCGGTGTATATAGCCGCGTAAGAATTGGCTGCGCGGCATATGAAATGATGAGGGCGATAAACGTACCTGAAAGCAGCGTGGTTACTGCTTTCAAAAATCCAGTACTGCCGGAAATTTGTGCAAATAGACGTTTAAAGAGCTTGATCATTGGATGGCAAGCCGCTGAGGAGATACTTTATAAACGTACCATTCCTGCTCTTTATGGACAATGGAGAAAGAAGAAGAACCGGGTAGCGGGGTATTTCTGATTATATAGTCGAACTCGTATTCAAAACTCAGCGTTTCAAGATCGCTGGGCGACCTGGTATTGTAGCGTAAATCAAGCGCTTTGAGCAGGTTGGCATCTGTTCGGGCCGGCGCCTTAATCGGGGCCATGTCTGTGAGGCGTTTGAACCAGATGGGGATATCTTCATCCCGATAAGGAAATGCTTTGTGATTGATGACAATTGCACGATTTGCATGGCTTCTGAAGCTCGACCACGATGGGGGAATGGTAAATACCTCCCCTTCTTTCGTATTGTCCCTGGCCCATTGAGCTACACGGACCTCTGCCGAATCCTGTGTACTCCACGGATACACTTTTTGTACGAATCGATTGGGTTGGATCGCTACAAGTGCAAGTACAGTGACGACGAAGCAGGCCAACAATCTCAGAGGGTGTTCAAAAACAGTTTGTTCGATCCATGCACTGAGTTTAGCCGGCAAGCGCTTGACGATAAAAGCGCTTAACGAAATAACCATAATCACTTTGATCAA
>JBGCEN010000304.1:0-8797 GCA_045106435.1 Rhodothermales bacterium | reverse complement strand
TACATCATCCCTACTCAAGTAGCCTGACCTCATAAATCTGCCTGCTAATGCCTTCACTAGAAGCTCAACTTACTGCAGAAAAAAAGAAGCTTGCGCTTGTGCAAGAAGTAGGGCGAGCGCTTTCGTCAGCGATAGACCTTGAGTCGTTGTTAACACTCATTGTCGAAAACATTTCGCTACTGATGGAAGCGGATCGTTCAACCCTCTACCTGTTGTCTGAAGATGGTCAATTTCTGTGGTCGCGTTTGGCGCAGGGCAATGAACAGGGTAAAATTCGACTCAAAATTGGTGAAGGGCTTGCCGGCTGGGTTGCATCTTCCGGAGAAACGATCAACATCCCGGATGCCTATAGCGATCCTAGATTTCAACCAGCCAACGACAAACGAACCGGATACCGCACTCAATCAATTTTGTGCATCCCCATGCGCAACAATTTTGGTGATATCATCGGAGCCGTTCAGGTATTGAATAAAAAGGCCGGCCCGTTTGATAGCGACGATGAAGATCTCCTTGCCGCACTCGCCAGCCTCGCCGCCAGCGCTATTGAAAACACAAAGCTCTATCAATCGGTCGTAACAAAAAACGAAGAGCTTTACGAAACGCAGGAAGAACTAAAGCAGCGTGGATTTGAACTCAATGTTCTGTACGATATTGAGCGAGAGATGAATTCGCTGCACGACCTGGATGAATTGCTCGAAAGAATTCTCTTACGGTCGATTGAAATTGTGGGCGCAACAGCCGGCTCTATTGCCCTGATTTCTAAAAGCAGGGGCGACTTGCGATTTCATACAACATCCGGCAAGCACGGAGACCGCGTGCTCAAACACAGGCTTCAACTCGGCAAAGGAATCATCGGGTGGGTTGCTGCTCATGGAAAGCCGGCGCTAGTTAACGACCCGGAGGCAGATCCCCGTCACGCTGCAGATTTTGCAGACCGGATCGGGCTTTCTCCGAATCATATCCTTTGTGCACCCCTTATTTATGGCGATGAAATTTTAGGAGCCATTGAGATCATCGACAAAGTAGCAACGTCGACACGTCCTGACTCCCCTGTTTTTGACGAGGATGATCTGCGCCTGCTGCAACTGATTGCCGGCCAGGTTTCCCGTGCCGTACAGTTGGCCCGGGCAAATGTAGAGCGTGAAAATGAAAACCGACTGGCCACCATCGGCCAAATGATGGCCGGCGTGCTCCACGATCTCAAAACACCCATGACCATTGTTTCCTGGTATGCGGACATGATGACTGAGATAGAGGATGAAGAAGAGCGAAAGTCATTTACCCACTTGATCAAGCGCCAGTTTGAGTTGATGAATGGTATGACCAGAGAAGTCCTGGCTTTTGCCCGTGGCGAATCAAATCTACTTATTCGCAAGGTTTTTCTGTCCCGGTTTATGAGCGAAATTGTCAAGCAACTCGAACACGAGCTCTCAGGCAAGAACATCCAAATCAAGCACGAAGCAGAATACAACGGCATTGCTTATTTCGATGAGCACAAGATCATGCGGGTCATACATAACCTGGCCCGCAATGCCATGCAAGCCATGCCAGACGGCGGCGAATTCTGCATAAGAACAACGCAAACAGACAATACTGTTGTGTTTGAGTTTAAGGACGATGGTCCGGGTATCCCTGCCGAGTTACAAGGCAAGCTGTTTGACCCGTTTACCACCGCCGGCAAAGAAGACGGGACCGGCCTCGGGCTCGCCATTGTTAAAAAGATCATTGATGAGCACGAAGGAGAAATCAAGTTTTTCTCCTCGCCAGACAATGGCACCTCCTTCCAGGTAGCACTTCCAAAAAAGGAAGAAGAAGCGATAGATGACGTTCCGCTGATTTCGTAAGCAGAGGTCTCTTTATTCAGTCATTAGACCCAGTCTTTGTCCGCCCAAAAACGGAAAACTGCTTACAAACAACTGTAACAAACCCACATTTTTCGCCTTCCCTATTTACAATCACCCTGAAAGCACTTTTCTTAAACCCATAAAATTTGTTTAAAATGAACACGTTGCAGATTCTATGGCCAACCCAGGAAGTGCAGAAGCCCCCCTTCGTGTTGCAATTGTAGGCGCCGGCCCAGCCGGATTTTATGCCGCAGCCCACCTGTTAAAGCAATCCGACCTCACGATCCATGTCGACTTGTTCGACAAACTCCCCACGCCATTTGGATTGGTTCGCGGCGGCGTTGCGCCCGACCATCAAAAAATCAAAAACGTTACCCGCCAATATGACAAAACGGCGAGCAACGAAAACTTCAGGTTTTTCGGAAATATCGAGCTCGGCAAACACGTAACTGTAGAAGACCTGCGCAACTATTACCACCAAATTTGCTATTGCACAGGTACCCAAACAGATCGCAAGCTGGGTATTCCCGGCGAGGACCTCAATCGAAGCCACTCTGCTACTGAGTTTGTAGCATGGTACAACGGACATCCAGATTACAAACACTTAAGCTTCGACCTGTCTCAGGAAAGCGTTGCAGTTATTGGCGTAGGAAATGTCGCTGTCGACGTAGCCCGCATTTTATGTCGCACGACACAAGAGCTGGCAAGAACTGATATCGCGGATTATGCACTCGAGGCCCTAAGTAACAGCAAGGTAAAAGAAGTCTATATGCTGGGCCGGCGCGGTCCCTCACAAGCAGCATTTACCAACCCGGAAGTAAAAGAACTGGGAGAGATGGAAGATGCAGACACTTTTGTCTTGCCAGAAGAAGCGGCATTAGACGCATTCAGCAAGGCCATTCTGGAGGAAAATCCAGATAGACAAATATCCAGAAAGCTCGAAATTATCCAGAGCATGACGGATACCCCGGTTTCAGGAAAGTCAAAAAAATTGGTCATCCGCTTTCTTGTTTCTCCCACGTCACTTAACGATGATGGAACGGGGAGTGTTGGCAGCCTGACCCTGGTTAAGAATGAACTGTATAAAAACGAAAAAGGGGTATTAAGACCACGCGCAACGGATGTGACAGAAACGCTGGAAGCCGGCCTCGTTTTCCGGTCGGTAGGCTATCGGGGCGTGCCGCTTCCAGGTGTCCCTTTTAATGACAGCTGGCACCTCATTCTTAATGAAAAAGGGCGCGTGCTAACTGAAGACAAAAAAACACCACTGACCGGAGAGTATACCGCCGGCTGGATTAAAAGAGGCCCCAGTGGTGTAATCGGCACCAACAAAGCAGATGCGGTCGAAACAGTAGAATGTATGCTCGAAGACCTTGCCTCAGGACAAACGCGTACACCTGTGCACACCTCTCCGGAGGCAATCGTGAATCTATTGAAAGAGCGTCAACCCGACTATTTTTCTTATGCAGATTGGCAAAAGCTGAATGAGATGGAGACTAAAAACGGAGAACCACTTGGCCGGCCCCGTCTAAAATTTACTGATATTGATACAATGGTCAAGAAAGCTAAATGAACGATTCACGGTCTACAGTGATCGATATTCAACTCTCAATTATTTAAAACATGTAATCCGAGAACTGACTGCTGATCACTGACAACTTAACAATCAACTTCCCCACCCTACCATCGAATTATGTATTCTCGCCTGACAGTCCTGTGTTTATTTCTGCTTCTTTCTTTGCGATGCGCATCCCCTACAGATACGCAAAACACAGCCAAGAATCCGACCAACGAAAACCAACCCAATATTCTTTGGCTGGTGGGAGAAAACATGAATCTTGACCTTGGCGTGTATGGCGCCGAGAATGTATACACGCCCCACCTTGATTCGTTGGCTCATAATGGACTAAGGTACACCCGCGTTTTTGCAACATCTCCCGTGTGCGCCCCCAGTCGCTCTGCTTTTATGGTGGGTATGTATCAAACGACAACCGACACGCACAACATGCGGTCTCACCGGTCGGATGATTATCGCTTGCCCGAAGGGGTTAGGCCCGTAACGCATCGCCTGCAGGACGAAGGGTATTTTACGGCAAACATCAAATATATCGACAGCCTGGAAGTGGGTACGGCGAAGCTCGATTTAAACTTCGTCAACGAAGGCCCTATATATCAGTCTAACGATTGGTCTGCGCTAAAAACCAATGAGCCCTTCTTCGCGCAAATCAATATGCCTGAAAGCGAATACGATATATATGATCGACAAACATGGAAGCATCCGCGGGTAAAATGGTATGGGGAAGAAATGCATCCACAGATTGCAACGCCAGAGAATGTAAACCCACCGCCTTATTATCCAGACCATCCCATTGTTAGGGAGGAATGGGCGCGTTATCTGAATTCAACCTCTGGCATGGATATTCGCATTGGATGGATTTTGGACCGGCTTCGGGCAGATGGCCTGGCGGATAACACCATTATCGTCTTCTTCGGTGACAACGGCAGGATGGAGCCTCGCGGTATCCACTGGCCGTGGGATACAGGTTTACACGTTCCTATGATCGTGTACTACCCACCAGGCATGGAAGCACCGCCACAATTCGAACGCGGAGGTGTAAATGGAGATGTTGTTAGCCTGCTTGATCTTACCGCTACAACGCTGGAAATGGCAAACATCGAAAAACCACGAGGAATGCAGAGCCGGCGCATTCTTGGAGAAAACCCAGATCCGCCACGCAGATACGCATTTGGGGCAAGAGATCGGATTGACGAAACTGTTTTGCGTATGCGTTCCGTTCGCGGTGAAAAATACCACTATATCCGTAATTATAGCGAAGGAGAAGGATTTGCCACCCTTAATCGGTATAAAGAAAAGTGCTTCATGATCAAGCCATTGATGCGTGAATTAATGGCAGAAGGAAAATTGACCGGGCCGGCGCTTGCACTCATGCAACCCATGCCGTACGAATCACTATATAATACCGAGGCAGATCCATACGAAATCAACAACATAGCCACCTCAACCAATTCAGCAGATAGAGAAGCACTTATTACAATGCGTGCGGCTTTGGACACGTGGATTGCTGAAACCGGTGACCTGGGTGAATGGCCTGAGCCTGTAGAGATTTACGCGCCTTTTGAAAAAGAAATGCACGACTGGTTTGGTACGCCTGAGTGGGTTAACGAAGCCGGCGACTAAGTACAAACAATTTCAAAGTATGGAGTAATTGTCATTCTGAACGAAGTGAAGAATCTGTCTAAAGCGTATCGTTTGAGGCATATGTAAGGTCTCACTTCGAACAGATCCCCCAATCAAGTTGAGGACAGGCTCTTCGCTCAGGATGATACCTCAGTTTTGATTTGTTCATATTTAGGGCTTTGTCAGCAAAACTAATAGAGTTTTTTTCTTTTGATTTCAGAATATCGATCAAGGATTTTTGATTTGTGATCTTCATCAGAGCTTATGAAACCGGCTAAAATACTTCTAAAATCACAACTCCTTGATCGATATTCTGAAATCAGATACAAAAAATACCTGTATTAACTCTGTCGACAGAGTACCAGGGCTTTCCTAAAAAAACACGTGTCAGCGAATCAACAGTGGGTATTGGCTGCAAGAAACGAGAAGCCTGGATTTGTTGCGTCAATCATTAATTCGCTGACAACCGTTAGCGCCGGAAGCATCAGTCTGACTGATCGGCGTGTAAATACTGGTTTAGCCTATCCGCAATATCAGAGGGGTTCAAGAAATGCTCTGGGGGATTCACATCTATGCCTATGAGTAGTTTTTCTATTTTATCTCTCAGCAGTGGATCGTTGTAACAATTGAGGTCAAGAAAAGCAGTACGATCTTGTATCGAAAGATTCATCACCTGCTCAAGCGTGTCGTTCAATCTTTCCTCATCAGATAATACATGCTGAACAGACGTTGATTGGGTGGGTGGGCAAAAGATCTCCGTAAAGTAATTGGATTGTATAAAAGGCTTTATTTCCAGCGATTCAAAATTTGCAAGTATCGACATCCGTCTTCTGGTGGTTTGGTATTTAATGAAGCTGTCTGCACTCGGATGCTGGCCGGACATAATATGGTATGACCATGTCCCTCTTTACTATGGTGTCGTTGTATCACACTATAGTTAAGAGGAGGAAAATCATTCGCAAATTGTACACTCAGCATAACAATCACTTTTCGACAACTTCCAGGGTTGTTTATTCTGTATTGATTTCTGGCATTTGAAATCCCTACATCACTCTAAGCGATTTTTTTTGCCTCAAGCCGACATTAAAACGAATGTACTACCGGCAGATTCTCATCCCTCGGTAGGGCTTATTGACTGCCAACTATAAAAAAGCACGGTTGAATCGATTGATTATTGATAAACCACGCTCAACTCGTGTAAATCGCAAAAACATGGTCTATTCACACCATTTCTTGTGTATTTCGAAATAGGTTAATTGGATTAACAAAAAGGTATATAACAAAAACCTAAAGTTAGGTGTCGGTATTCTTAACACAAGCACGCCTATGTTTATGGTACCAAAGGAGTAGTCCCCATTCGACTACCTGCTTAATTTTATATACCACAGTCCATATACCTGCCGGTAGTTCTGGCCGGCCCACACATTTTGTGCTATCCAGTAGTTTTCGCGCTCTTACAATCAATCGAAAGGTGATTTTCATCCAGTTCCAGGCGAGCCTTGAATTGGGGGAGATGCCGTGTATTCTGTTAGCAATCCAGGGTACATAATCGATTCAAGCAAAAGGTATTTGGCAAACGCATAGAGCAATGAACCTAGAAATGCCTAAAAATGGCTATGCAAGCGATGAAGGAAGAAAAAACCGACATGCACAAGGACGACGACATGTATGTAGACGACAAAGAAAAAAGGCCCGTTAAAAAGAAGCCAGGCGAAATAACAATACTTGTTAGAAAGGCCATGGATGGTGATGATGAAGCCAAAAATACGCTCTACAAAAAAATTATGCCCCATCTTAAAGGCATAGCAAAGCAGCGTTTATATGGCGAGCGGAAGGGCCATACCGCATCATCTACAGAAGTTTTAAATGATGTTTATCTAAAACTGCTTGACATGGAAGGATTAAACGTTAATGATCGGAATCATTTTTATGCACTCGCATCAAAATACATTCGACTATATCTTATAGATAACGCCCGCCGGCACAGAAGAGCCAGAAACAACAATGGCATCAGGCCAAGCCCCATTAACGAAGATGCGATCAATGTAAAGTCGAATCAGCAAGATGCTGACAATGTACTTGATGTGCATGCTGCGCTTGAATCATTGGAAAAGCTTCATCCGGGGTGGGTAGAAATTGTTGATATGCGCTATTTTGGAGGGTTTACTATCAAGGAAATTGCTGAGATTAAAAATGTAAACATCCGAACCATCGAGCGGCATTGGCAATTTGCCCGCGCCTGGTTATTCACCAGAATGGGTGGAGAATCAGAAAATAAATCCGAACAAAACTAAGCAGCTTCACAGGCAGACTCTTAATCCTCACCTACAGCATGAGTTCATCAAGCGATTATCTACTCGATTCCGTCATATCCGAGGCACTTGAACTTCCATCAAGCCTTCGGCAAGAGTATGTAAGAAAAGCGTTGCAAGCGCAGCCTTCGCTCATCTCTGTGGCCATGGATTTGCTAAACGGGATGGAAAATATGCCAAACTCGTTTCTGGATAAATTACCTGTGGTACCTGACGCCGGCTCCTTGTTTGAGGGTTTTCAAGAAAGCACCGACACCGCATTAAAGCCCGGAGATAAATTCAAGTCTTTCGAAATATTGAAGCTCCTGGACGAAGGAGGAATGGGGAAGGTATATCTGGCTGAACAAAAAACTGAGCGGATCAAACGCAAAGTAGCCATCAAGGTTGTTCATGGTGACCTCGCAACGACGGAAGTGCTAAAGCGCTTCAAACATGAGCAAAAAATCCTTTCAGAGCTTCAACATGCAAATATTGCGACATTATTCGACGCAGATGTGACCGAACAGGGCACGCCGTATCTCGTCATGGAATACATAGAAGGCAAGCATATAGATGTGCACTGTGACGCAAAATCACTCTCTATAAAAGAAAGATTAAAACTATTCAAAACGGTTTGCGATGCCGTTCAGTACGCACAAGACAACCTCATCGTACATAGGGACCTGAAGCCATCAAACATTCTCATCACAAAGAAAGGAAGAGATGTCAAGTTACTCGACTTCGGGATTGCAAAACTAAAGGATACTGCACAAGAAATACTCAAGTCTGAGCACAAGGGGCCTACCGTAAACGGGGCCGCCACCAAAGGAGCTGCTACCAACAGTTTTACCCCAAATGGCTCTGTTGCCAATGGTTTTGATAAAAACGATCAACTAAATGGTGTAGCAAAGCATACCAATATTACAAACATAAATGCCCCTTACACTCCAGCATATGCAGCTCCTGAGCAGTTTGCCGGAGAACCTGTAAATGCGGCCACAGACGTATATTCACTGGGGGTTATCCTGTTTAAATTACTAACCGGCCTGCTCCCGCAGAAAGGTGAAGAGCAAACTGCAGAAGAAGACCAGGAATCAACGAGTGGCAAGACTACAACCAATCAATTAAAGCCCAGCCGGCAGCTTACACGTTATAAAACAGAAGAAGACAAAACTAAAAAAGAAGAAGCCAGCCGTGTACGAGGCAACAAAAATCTAACGCATTTAAAACGGGAGCTGTCCGGAGATCTGGATGCTATTGTTATAAAAGCCCTCGAAGAAAAGGGCAAAGACCGCTACGCATCTGCCGGTGAATTGGGCAGAGATATCCAACGGTATCTGGATCGCCGGCCCATCCAGGCCCGCCCACAAACATTGAGGTACCGCAGTGCTAAATTTGTACGCCGGTATCACCGCACTGCTATTGCAGCATTGATTGGTTTTTTGGTTCTGATTGGAGGGATT
>JBGCEN010000303.1:0-16101 GCA_045106435.1 Rhodothermales bacterium | reverse complement strand
ACTTGGATTATTTAGTAACTGGGCCCCTGGCCAGACTGTTTATCACGATGTATAAGGAAAAAGGAAAGGGAAGAAATAAATATTTCTGTTAAACACTGGTAGTCAACGACTTGTACGGATAACTTAGCTCGACTTTGTCCTTTTGGACAAAGTCTCGAATATCGAACACCGATCAAGGAATGTCCAATTTTGAAGGGTTTTTAAGCGCTATCTCGATGTTAGCCATACCTTTTGAGTCTTCCCCGTTTAATTTATCCATGTCTAGTTGGTAAACTGAGACGTATAAATAATCGAAAAAGACCCTGGTGGCGCTAAAAAGAGGCTTTGACATTTTCTTAATCGACTACGGATCAGGAGGTCGGGCGTTCGAATCTTCCCGGGTGAACTAGAAACAGATCGAGTCTGCCAATTAGCCACATGAGCTGGGATCTATCTTTCGTTTGGGTTGAGAAATTTGTAAGCTGCTACTTTTTGTGGGCATGGAATCGCAAGGCTCAGAATTGAAACTTCACTTTATAAATTTTATTATTCGCTTCAAGCCAGATGTGCTCAGTAATTGAAGAGACTCAAATAGATGGCGCGAGACAAGTCATGACGGACGTAACTTTAAAGATCAATGGGCAATCCCACACACTTGCTGTACCAAGTGATATGCCGCTGTTGTGGGCGCTGCGAGAGAAGCTTAATCTCGTCGGCACAAAATATGGCTGCGGTATAGGGACTTGCGGCACCTGCACGGTGCTTGTGAATGGTGCGCCGATGCGCTCGTGTACGATGCCGGCTATCAGCATGGCTGGCGTGGACATCATGACCATCGAAGGCCTGGACCCTGAGGGACAACATCCTGTGCAGCGTGCCTGGAATGAGGTAGATGTGCCACAATGTGGCTATTGCCAGGCAGGTCAGATTTTGACAGCCACTGCACTTCTGCAGCAAAACCCGACACCCAGTGATGTCGACATCGACTCGGCAATGTCGGGTGTACTGTGTCGATGCGGTACCTATCAACGCATTCGTAAAGCGATCAAGCGGGCTGCAGGCATTAATGATAAAGGGACCGGAAGATGAGTGCTGAATCTAAAGCTGGCCGCGAACGCCGCCATTTTATAAAAGTCTCCTTGCTGGCATCCGGTGCGCTGATGGTTGGTGCCGGTTTACCTGCTGCGATCCCTGGCAATGTGCTGAAGGATGGTATCTGGAGTCTGGGGTTATACCTGCGTATAGGAAATGACGGGACCGTCACGATCATCAGCAAGAATCCTGAAGCTGGACAAGGCGTGAAGACTGCCCTGCCGATGATTGTCGCCGAATGCCTCGATGTGGACTGGAAGACCGTGACCGTTGAGCAGGCACCGCTTGACGAACGATATGGCCGCCAACTCCTTGCTGCCAGCGGGAGTACAATCGACGGATGGGATGATTTGCGTGTGGCAGGTACGGCGGCAAGAAAAATTCTGATCGACGCGGCAGCCGGCTTATGGGGTGTCGCACCTGATGCGTGTAGGACGTCAAGTGGGACGGTTGTACACGAAGCTACTGGCAGAATTGCTGCGTACTCGGATCTGCTTGAGACAGCGGCCGGGATGCCTGTGCCAGACGCAAGTGAACTCGTGCTCAAGAAACGGCCTGAAGAATTCAATCTCTTGGGGACGTTCGTTCCCGGTGTCGATAATCAAAACATCATCACCGGCCAGCCACTGTTTGGCTGTGACGTTCGCCTTGACGGAATGCTGTATGCCGTGTACGAGAAGTGCAAAACGTACGGTGGCAAGGTGCGTGCGGCCAATGTCGAAGAACTGCGCCGCATTCCGGGTGTGACACACGCATTTATTGTTGAAGGCGGTGATGACCCCATGACGCTATTGCCCGGTGTTGCGATTGTGGCTGAGACCTGGTGGGAAGCGCAGTCTGCTCGCCGCCGTCTGCGGGTCGAATGGGAGACGGATCACAATGATTCGAGTGCAGATTACGAACAGCGCGCGCGTGCACTTCAGCAAGAACCCGGTGAGACCCTGCGATTGGATGGCGATGTGGACGTTGCGATGGATAATGCTGCTCAAATCATTTCTTCCAGCTACTACTACCCGTATATCGCGACCGCCAATATGGAGCCGCAGAACTGTACGGCTTCCTATACATCAGGCCGGCTCGAAATATGGGCCCCTACTCAACGACCGAAAAGAGGCCGTTCTCTGGTTGCTAGTACCCTGGGGATTTCAGAAGATCATGTTCACGTTAACATGACACGCATTGGTGGCGGTTTCGGGCGGCGTTTGCGCAGTGATTTTATGGTCGAATGCGCCTGGATAGCCCGTGAAGTCAGTCGTCCGGTTCAACTGCAGTGGTCTCGTGAAGACGATATGCAGCATGATTTCTATAGACCGGCAGCCTGGCACCATTTCAAGGCTGGACTTGACGAGCAGGGCCGTATCGCTGCTTTTGATCATCACTTTATTACAGTTGGTCGGAATGGAAAGACCGGTCTCGGGGCCAACTTGCCGGCCGACCACTACCCGGCAGGACTTGTGCCTAATTTCCGATTGCGCCAGTCGGTCATCGACACAAATGTACCTTCAGGATCATGGCGTTCCCCCGGTCATTCAGCATACTGCTGGGCCTATCAAAGCTTTTTTGACGAAATCTGCGAGGCAACTGGGCAAGACCCGCTAGCATTTCGTCTAGATCTATTGTCACGTTCCTATGGTGAGGCACCGTTTGATCTTGAACGTGCGAAGGGGACATTACGGCTGGTGGCTGAAAAGGCTGGATGGGATAAACGAGCACTCGAGCAGGATAGGAGTCTGGGCATTGCCTTTCACGTAGATCACGGCGGCTATGTCGCGCAAGTTGCTGAAGTCTCTGTGCTAGGATCGCGCGTAAAGGTTGACAAGGTGATCTCGGTCTGTGATGTTGGTCCGATTATTAATTTGAGTGGTGCACGTGGCCAGGTGGAAGGTTGTATTATAGATGCCTTCAGCACTGCCCAACTAGAAATCACATTCGCCAATGGAGGGGCCTCGCAGCGGAATTTCGATAGCTATGAGCTCTTGCGCATCGACAAGGCACCAGCAGTTGAGTGTCATTTTATTGAGAGTGACAATACGCCGACAGGCCTCGGCCTGCCACCGATTGCGCCGGCTACACCGGCAATTACCAATGCGATTCATGCTGCCACCGGAATTCGGGTACGCGATTTACCTTTGAGCCGCTCTGGCATTTCGATCTAGGATAAATACGGTTATAACGACAAATCATGTCATCCTGAACGGTATGTAAACGACCTGTTTGAAACGCTACGTTCAGACATTTTAGACGATAGCGCCTAGAGCGGGCATTCAGCCTGAAAAAAGCCAATAAATCCTATTAGTCATCCGGTAATAGTTATTTGCCGACTACAAATTACGCGAGCACTATTAGGCAGGCTCAGGGGTGTGATTCCTCAGCCTTTTGTAGGCCTGACACAACGAGCGCGATAAGTGCGGCGCCGGCCATAATCCAGAAGTCTCCCTTACCCATCGTCCAGAGCGTGGCACTGGAAATCCAGCACCAGATGATTGGAATAGGCAGCAGTATCCAACGGAACCGACCGACCATAAGGATGAGGCCGAGTGTGACAATGGCTGTAGGATCTGGTGCAATCCCGAAAAGCTCAACCTGTGTCCATGGCCGCCCGGAAAGCGGTCCGATAAGTGGCTGAATGACCAGCCCAAAGCCAGCGAGGCCGATACCTGCACGACTTGGCCCATCAGAGGCTATAGGCGTATCTAATGAATTGCTGAATACGCCTGCCAACAGGAGAAGCACCCCTTGGAGTGCAAAGCCGATGGCAAAATAAGATGCTGCCCAGTTGATGGTAGCGAAATGCGTTACATGATATCCCCAGGCTACCCAGAACCAGCTTGCAGCGAGGAGGAAGAAGAGGATACGCCCAGACCATGGCTTAACGCTAACCAAGATGGAAATCGCCCATATACTCAGGACAATCACCAGCATGTGCGCCGGCCAAATGGCAAGGTTGTACAGTTCGAACAGTCGGTAATACGTATCCGCTGAAAAGAGCAGAAAGTCCGAGAGCCTGTAGGTCCACCACTCCGACATCAGAGCGCCTCAACATAGGCTATCATACGCCGGCGCATGGCTTCATCAGGTAAATCTCCAGTAGCAGCCCCCATATTCTCTATCACATGATCCACGCGGGATGTTGCTGGAATGGCGCACGTGACAGCCGGATGCGAGACGATGAACTTGAGCAGGAATTGAGCCCAGTTTTTAGCATCAACCTCAGCAGCCCAATTCGGTAACCGATGTTGCTGCATCCTTCGAATCAATGTGCCCTGCTGGAACGGCCGATTGATGATAACTGCTATGCCGCGTTCTTGCGCCAACGGAAGAATACGCTCTTCAACTGTGCGGTTGATGATGTTATAAGAGACCTGAATGAAGTCCAGCGGCTGGGTCCGCATCACCTCCTCAAACAGGCGGAGTCGCCGGCCCTCCGAGGTCGTAATACCTACATAACGCAGTTGGCCGGAGGCTTTCATCGCGAGCAAGGTTTCGAGATGGCCTTCCCATGATCGAAGATTATGCACCTGCATCAGATCAAACTGGGGCACGTCCCAATGCTGCCGTGAGGCTTCGATTTGGGACGCGCCTTGTGTGGTTGAGGTAATCCACACCTTGTCGGCAGAGAAGAGGCTATCTGGGTGCCCAAGCTGGCCGAGTCCATGACCGATCACCTCCTGTGCAGAACCATACATGGGCGATGAATCAATCATGCGGCCGCCCTGTGCAAAGAAATTACGCATGACTTCAGTACACGCATCGCGGGATGCTGCATGTTTGCCCACATTGAAGGTGATCCAACTACCCAGGCCAATGACGGGCAATGATTCACCGCTCGATGGGATCGGCTTTGTAATGATCGGACGAGCCGACGCCAATACAGTTGGGCGAATCAGAGGTGCTGCCAGTAAGCCGAGCAGGGCACGGCGACTGAATGTAATACGATCGGACATTGTCTATACAAGGTTCTGGATAAACATCAATTGGCTTCAATATAAGCTAATTGATAAGTCTAGACATCCCTGACCAATTTGTGATCGAATAGCACTTTGCTAACCCCTTTACTGAAATGACCCAGTTAAGGTGAATCGTACCCGAACCAGGGGCAGTTTTAGGAATTCATCTTAAACGCTGCCGGCCAGAAAGTGGGAATGCTTAAGATGGGTTTATGAGTGAGGGTATTACACATTGGATTGGAATCCGCAAAACTTGAGCAAAAGTCTACTTTGCTCGAATAAGTGCCACATAAAGGTTTATCAGAATATAAGGCTGATCTGGTCAACTGAAATGGGTATGTGGTATTTTATATGCTGATCTAGGCTGCCATTCGTTTCCCCATAAACGGGTTGACGTGTGTGTCAATGGGATTCTCCGATGCCCGGCGAAGCGCTACAATTTGTCCTGTATGATAGATGGCATCCGAGATTGGTCCGTTAACTACATGCCAAAAAGGGAAGTCCAGATCCTGACCACCTACATTGAATTTTATCTGCATTGATTGTAGATCATCGTCAGTTTTGGATTTCAAGTTGTTGCTGATCTCACTGATCAAAGCCAATGATTTTTCTCTGAGCTCTTCAAAATCCAGTGCATAATCTACTTCTGGCATGATAAATCGTGTGTCGGAAAAAATATTGTTGACCATCACAAGAACATTTTGAATGTGATTTAGCGTCTCCATTGTATTCCGGCATGACTGCTCGGGTTTGAATTCAAGATTTTCTGCTGAAAGTCCCTCGGTCGCCCAATGGTATCTGAAGCCTAAACCGTCGATCATTCTACTCAATACAGTGCCAACGTTAAACATTTTGGGATAATCTGGGATTTCGATATAGGGTGATGTCTTCATTGAATTTGTGTGTATAATTGGGGTTGAAAATGTCTTTCTGATAGGAGGGCTATTTCTATGCTGCCAGTCTATGCTGCCATCGAATGGAATGCGCTCGCTGGATGCAACAAGATCTGTGCAGGGTGTTGCCGGCCTGATATATAGATTTCTTTGCAATAGTCGTTTAATTTTTTGCAAGATCTTTGTAGCACCCCCATATGTTTTTTCTTTACAAAAAGTGCCATCATGAGCTCTTTGAAGATGTTTCGCTTCATGAAATAGTGCATCTCCAATCTGGTTATAGCCGGCCCAATTTTTCTCAATGTGAAAATGGTGTCGATGCCGGCCTTGTGATTAGTATCCGTGAATGCGATGAAGTCTTTGCCTGTCTGGAAGTTGTGCGAGATCATAAACGGATCACTTTCATCGCTTTTGATAACACATCGATGGGTAGCCCCATTCCTTGTGATTTTACTATTTAATCGATCACTGTCTTTTATGCCTTCTATCCACTCATGCCTGATCGAAAGGTCTGATAGGACATTGAATACAAGGTCAATGGGTGCTTCTATGACCTGCTCGTGTCCCATTATGTTTTTGGTCTCTCCCTTGAGAGCATAATCTGCAATGGAAGGCTCCGGTACATGACTTGCGAGAGGTTCGAGGGTTATATAGCAATAGTTCACTGCCCCAAAGTCATAAGCTCCAGATCCATTTTCAGGCTCAGACCAGGCCGCCTGTTCAACATGTACCCAGGAGGAACAAGAGGACACCAGATCTTGCGTAAATAGTACGTATTCGGTATGCGCTATTTCATTTTTCATCAATCGATGTGCAACGATGACATCTTTTCCAAACAATTTGGAGTGTTCTTTTATTTTGTTTTTACCTGTCTCGCCAAAATGAACGATAAACTTTAAGCTCAAACCACTCGCTGAATTGCAGGCACCACATCGACAGATCCGGTGAGCATCATACATTTTAAGATGTGCATGAAATCGGACATACATACGCTGCACTTGCGCCAGTAATTCAGCCGCTGTAGGCGGAGGACCGTCTCTATAAAAAAGAACAGCATCCCCCTCAATCTCAGAGACTTCAAGTCCTATTTCATTGGCGTCAATCAGGATTTCCAGCAACTCTTCAATGATGTGCTGACTATGGCTAATTTCTGTTTCATGTACAAACTGGGTAAACCCGCTAATATCCGGAATAAAGAGTAGGGTGGGTTGAGCTGAATGGGTGGCTGTAGACATGATTTTCTAAATGGGCTTCAATGAGTGTGTATAATACAAGGCGATGAACAGGCCTTGCATTCTGCATTCACTATCCCTTACGCAACATTCGTAGAGAAAGGGACATCGACTCGATATATATGGTTTTTTGACGTTTCCAGGTACATGCCTGGATGTTTATTGCTCGCTAGCTGAGGATGTAATAACTTAGGGCGTGTTGTAAATAGAAGAAGTCCAATGGGATCAGGAAGTACATCGGTAACAGAGCTCCTTCAGCTAATACGAGCAGGTGATGCTGATTCGCTCGATCAATTATTTGCTGTCGTATACAAAGAATTGCATGGCCTTGCACACAAGGTGAGGAGTGATCATCGCGGCGAAACGATCAATACTACGGCCTTGGTACATGAGGTGTACATAAAATTAGCCGGCCATAGTGATTGGGAAAATCGGCTTCATTTTCTCCGAACGGCTGCCAAAGCCATGCGGCAAATCCTGGTAAGCGCAGCCCGTCAAAAAATGGCGCTAAAACGCGGGGGAAATCAGGTCAATATTACCTTTGAAGAAGAGCTTCATGGCGGACCGCTCACCTCTGAAAAAGTATTGGCGATTGATGATGCATTGAATCAACTTCAAGAGGTTGATCCTCGTATGGCTCAGGTAGTTGAATGTAGATATTTTGCCGGCTTAAGTATTGAAGAGACCGCTTCGGCACTGGGCATTTCGGACCGTACAGTAAAAAGAGATTGGAGGACAGCCAGGGCTTTTCTCGCCGAGGCCATTAAACCATCCACCAATTAATCACAAGGCAAATCATTTCCGTTTACTATATTTGATCAAACGGATGCCCTTTCCCCTTCGATGTACTTCCGCTTCTTAGAGAGTATATGTACGCTTTTTTATAGCCATTATGGATGCAGTACGTTGGCAGAAAACAAAAGCTGTTTTTGAAGAAGCAGTAGAGATGAGTCTCGCTGAACGTCCTTTGTTTCTTGCGAAGGCATGCCAGGACGATACTGAACTCCGTATGCAAGTGGAGAAATTGCTTGCCGCCGACGATCAAAGTCAAGAGCTGTTTAAGGAATCTCCTCTTGAGTTATCAAAAGACCTATTTGTAGTAGATCCAGATGAACACCCTGAACAGATTGGCGCGTATAAAATAAGTCAGTTCCTGGGGAAAGGGGGCATGGGATCGGTTTATTTGGGGGCAAAAAAACAAGGGGCATTCTCAAAGTTGGTTGCCCTTAAAGTGCTGCGAAGCGGCATGGATAACCAGGACTTATTACGCCGTTTTAGAACTGAATGGCAGGTTCTTGCCAGTTTGAACCATCCCAATATCGCACGGCTTTATGGCGAGGTTGAAGCTGCGAATAACCGGCCGTTCTTTGCCATGGAGTATGTGGAGGGGCTTCCGATCAATACATATTGTACTGAAAACAAGCTCTCTGTAAAAGAACGATTGAAGATTTTCAATCAGGTGTGTCGGACAATTCATCATGCACATGTAAATCAAATTGTGCACCGGGATATCAAGCCGGCCAATGTGCTTGTCACAAAAGAAGGTGAACCCAAGCTCCTCGATTTTGGAATAGCCAAAGTACTTAATCCAGATTTGCTTGATACATCAGCTCTTCTGACGCGCACGGGGGTAAGAGTTTTGACCCCGGCCTATGCAAGTCCGGAGCAGCTACGAAGTGAACAAATTACAGCATCTTCAGATATTTACAGTCTTGGTGTGGTGCTCTATGAGTTGCTTACTGGCATGCGTCCGCATATCACAAATGGTCTTTCTCAGCGTCAGATTGAACAGAAGATTTGTGAAGAAGAACCGCTTCGCCCCAGTGAAGCCCTTACGCAATTAGACACCATGCGTGAGCGTGACCGTCTCAAAGGAGATGCTGAGCATGAAGATTTGAGTAGTGTACTGCAGATTTCAAATCAGCAACTAAGCAGGGAGCTTAAGGGTGATCTAGACACCATCGTCCTTAAAGCCTTGCAAAAGGATCCTGCTCGTAGATACACCTCCGCCGCTGCAATGGCAGAAGATGTTGATCGTTTTGCCACGGGCCGGCCCATACTTGCGCGACCAGACACGCTTGTATATCGCCTCCGTAAAGTGGTTGAACGTCACCGGGTGGCGTTGGCAATGTCACTGGCATTCTTAGGAGTACTCGTAGCAATTTCCAGTTTATCTTGGCAAGCTTTTTATCCTGCTGCCCGTCCATCTATAGCACTTACACAGGAAAAACCTGTTTCAAGACTCGCAGCTTTCCCCTTCAATCATCCAGGTGCTTCAAAACAGGATTATTTTGCATCTGGCGTTACAGAAACCATCACTGCCCATTTGTCGGGCGTTCAGGGATTGCAGGTTATTTCGCCAGGAAATTCTGAGCAGTATAAAACATCTCAAAAAACAAAGGCACAAATAGGCCTGGAATTAGGCGCAGATTATATCCTGGAAGGCTCGATACAGTTTGAGGATCCTGCAAATCCCACAGGGCGCATCCGAGTGATTCCACGCCTGATTCGCTTAAGTGACAATGCAACCATTTGGGCTACTACAATTGACGAGCAAACCTCAAATATATTTGACGTCCAGGAAATCATCGCAAAAAAAGTTGCAGATGCCTTGAATCTGGCCTTGCTTCAATCTTCCTCAGATGGTCTGGCACATTCGATCACACACAACCTCGAAGCCTATAATTATTATCTGCAAGGGAGGGAGTTTTCTCGTAACAATGAAGATGCAAGCAGCCTTAGGCTGGCTGAACAAATGTATCAACAGGCACTGCTCAGTGACTCGACATTTTCGCGAGCTTATGCTGAGCTGGCCATTGTGTATTCAGCCATGAATTTCCACAAAATTGCACACGACAACAATCCGTGCGACATGGCAAATGAAGCGGCACAAAATGCATTGATCCATGGAGCCGTTGATCCCATCAGCTACGTAGCACTGGGCATGTTTTCTTACAGATGTGAGAAGAATCTCCCGAAAGCACTTTCGCGATTTGAACGAGCTTTGGCTATTGATGCAAACACAACTGATGCACTTCTAGGAAAGGCATGGACGCTGCGCCGGCAAGGGAAGCTGGAAGAAGCGCTGACCTATTTTAAACAGTATACGCTCATAAATCCTGCCCGTGCTGAGCATTCGTCTATTGCATTTACAGAGCAATTTTTGCGAAACTATCCGGCTTCCAAAGAAGCGTATGACAACGCATTTGCACATTTTCCTGAAGAAGCGCTCATCATTGCTTCTTATGCACGCATGTACCTTGCCTGGACTGGATCTGCTGAGGATGCCCGGAATGCTTTTAATGAGTGGAGTCTAGGTTCTCCCAAAAACGATTATTCAAGAATCACTTCTATCAGCATAGACTTGATAGGCCGGCACTATCAAAAAGCGCTGGATCGTATTGAGTCGATGAACCAGCAAGTGTTTGATACGCAAGTGCATTATATCCCGGCTGCAAGCTTCAGGGCACAAGCTTTACGTGGATTAGGCCGTTTAATGGAAGCTGAAGCACAAGAAGAAATTGCAGTGCAGGAGTTGCAATTATATATCAAGTCACATCCTGACGATTCAAGGGCTTTTTCGAGTTTGGGAAAAGCTTATGCGGGTTTAAGACAGGTTGAAAACGCATTGCAGGCCGGGCAGCATGCGGTTGAGCTGATGCCTATAGAATTTGATGCCGTTTTGGGACCGCTCCGTATGGAGGATCTTGCAGATATTTATACCCGTGTTGGTAAGTATGACGATGCGATACACTCGCTTGATATTGTCCTCTCACATCCTGGCTTTCTCTCGGCAACCTTGATTACATCAGATCCTGTTTGGGATCCACTGCGTGACCACCCAGACTATGCCAAATTGATTGCGAAATATCAAATTCGATCCAATTAGAACCTGGTATCGTATTTCGGATGGATTTTCAGCCCAACAAGCAATTTGCTGTACTGTTCTTCTACTGACCAACGCAAGGTTTTTTATTAAAAGGATTTTTAATAAATAGAAAAAACCCCAGGCATAACGAATAGGTTATGCCTGGGGTTGGTTTTATCTCTGTGTCACTAGCTGGAAGTGTGAATGTGCAATTTAAAGAGGTTAGACTTGCACTGTTTTAATGTAGTTGATACTTCTGCGAAGCCCTTCAAGCGGCTCTTCTGTTTCGATTTCTACAATGAAACCGTGCTCTGCAATGTTGCTCTCCATTGCAGCGCTTAATGCAGCAGACCAATCAATCATGCCTTCACCCAATGGAACGATACCGCCGATTCTGCCGGGGCGATTTTCCATTTTTAGTGCCGGGTCAAAGTCGTGCATATGCAGGGCTGTGTAACGGCCGGCGTATTTCTCCAAATAATACACAATGTCAAAGCCATCGCGGATGGAGGCAAACTGGAATTGCATTGCGATCAAATCTGGATCAAGCACTTCCATGATGAGCTCGTACTGTGGTTTTCCATCTAACATAGGAGCCACCCTGTGGTTATGGTATCCCAGCTTTAGCCCTGTTGCCTGTACTGCCAGCGCTGCCTTGTTGCACTTTTCTCCCCAGCGCTTAAACTCGTCGGTTGTGCCGTCATCGCTAATGCCGGAGCCAGACATCATCACATATTTTAATCCCAGTTCAGCTGCATATTCTGCTGTTTCGGCTGGGTCTTTTTCCAGCACTTCAGCCGATTGGAAATGGGCAGATTCACAGGCCATTCCGGTGTCAGCTATTTGCCTTTTGAGTTCAGCCGGCGGAATATTTGTGAGATTGCCAAATCCAACTTCCTTGTAGTGGCTGCCATGGGGTGAGCACATCTCAACACTGTCGTAGCCGAGTGCTTTCACTTGCTTTAAGGTGCCAATGAAGTCTTCACCGATCTCCTTTCTCATCCCGTATGATTGGAAGCCAACGGGTTTGTTGAAAAGGGTTGAGCCGGTTGCGGCCACAGCTGGCGATAGATTTTTGTCTTCCGTACACCCAAGTGCAGTGCTTGCTGCAACAACGCCGGCTACACCGGTGCCAAGGAATGTTCTCCTGTTAAACTTTTTCATGCACGTCTTCGATTGATGGGGATTAGGTTGTGTCGATAATCAGTTTGCATGATTCTATTCACGCCTACTAATTGTCGACACAATCCAGGGGCAGGGCAATGACGGTGGATGCCCATGTATACAAATTGGCCAAGCGTCTTATAGAATAACGCAAGCTACAATAAATATACAAACTTAACGTGGATCAATCATCAGATGCCAGTACTCGGTCAGGGCGAGCGGATGCTAATTTCCCCGTCGGATTCCTCAGCTTGACTGGGGATCTATGGGTGCCCGAATAAACCCGTTGGATCCACAGTCAGGCTGAAGAATTCCACTTTTTTATGGCATTTATTGATTTGCTAGCTGTATCTAAAATTGGTTTAGTAATAGAACGTTGTGCAAAATAATTAGCATGCGCTCGCACCAGGTACTCAGTTTTTACTGTACTCGGTGAGGGTTAATGCGACATTCCCTTTTTTTCGGCCTGTATCTACGTATGTATGCGCTTCAACTGCTTCATCCAACGAACAGCGCCGGTCAATCACAGATCTAATTGCTCCGGCTTCAAAAGACGTGCTTAATTCTTTTAGGAGTGGTTTAAGCTCCGCCGCAGATCGTAAACCTGTTGCTGAAAACATGGCCTTCTTGCCACTGCTTTTGGCTGTAAATAACATCTGAAACAACAATGATAGCCCGAGCACCGGGGAAATATAGAGTCCGTTTTTCTTAAGCGTAGATTTACATTTTGAGAAGGATGATTTACCAACGGTGTCATAAATGATGTCGTACGACTGGCCGGCGTTGGTGAAGTCTTCTTTTGTGTAATCAATGACTTTATCTGAGCCTAGCGATTTAACGAGGGCTACATTTGCCGTGCTGCAAACGCCCGTCACGACAGCACCAAAGTGCTTGGCTAGTTGCACCGCGGCTGTACCAAGACTCCCGGATGCGCCATTGATGAGCACATGTTGTCCGGGTTGAATGTGAGCGATGTCTTTAAGAAAGCTCATGGATGTTAGTGCGCCGTCGCACACTGGGGCGGCTTCTTCGTAGCTCAAGTTGGCCGGCTTTGTTACCACAACACCGTCTGCCGGCACGCAGACATACTCGGCATTGGAGCCGGCGTTGAATACGGATTATCCCAAAACCTGATCGCCTACGCTAAATACTTTCACATCCTTGCCAATCCTTTCTATTTCGCCGGCGAAGCCTGTGCCGAGAATCGGTTGTTTAGGTTTTGTCAGACCAATGAACAGCCGGCCATAAAACGGATCGCCCTGGCGCATCATACTGTCCGCAGCTGTTACGCTGGCGGCGTGTACTTTTATCAGGACTTCGTTGTCTTTTGGTATTGGTTTTTCAACCTCACGTAATTCGAGTACATCCGGGGATCCATATCTGGGGCAATAAACTGCTTTCATATCGTTGGGTCTAATGTTATAATTCGAAAATTCTGTATGTGTCTGGATGCTTTGCTAGAATTCCAGCTTTAATCCAAAGTTGGGAAGAAATCCAAAGCCGAGGCCTTTTCTTTTCCGGTTAATTCAGAGAAGCGGTCTTCGTAGATATACTGTAGTTAACATCTTCCGGATTGATGACGAGATACTTTTGCTCCGGGTTTAACTGGAGATCTCTTGCGGTGAATTGATACAGCGTGTCCGCTCCGTTTTGCGTGAAGCTGTAATCCAGGTTAATGTTATACAACTCCAGGCCGGCGTTAATCGTCCTGTTGTTACCCAGGTCGTAATGAAAGTCTGACTTCCAGCCAACTTCAAGTTCATCCTGATGCTGAATGCCAACGCCTTCTCTGAAGCTTAACTCTTCTAGTGTCGGAGGAATTTGTCCGGCAAATCCATCTGCCCACGCATGTCCGATAGAGCGGAATCTCTCATTCCCCCGGTAGAAAAAGGTGTTGTGCAGGACGCTTTTTTTGCTTGTGAGGAGGCGCCAGTTTACACCAAACAACCAGCGCGTTTCGTCGATGTCCCACACGTCGTTTTCCACAAGGTCATCTGCTTTGAAGATATTCTCTGGGCCACGAAGGAGCCGGTCTGTTGAATAGATACCTAGCAGGCTGATTTTGTTACTGGCATTAAGGTGGGTTGTTGTTTTTGCAATGATATCCGACATGGTTGGGTCGCCGAAGTCTTGCGAGTCAGCGAGCTTGAGCGCTGCCTTCATATCAAAGTTGCGCACATTCAACACCAGCGATGTGTTTTTCAACAGATAGGTGGGGCCATCATAGTTAAGCTCAAGGCCTAACAGGTCATAAATGCCATTGATTGTTGGAGATTCTGTATTTCCTTCTTTGATGCTGAGATCTAGTACAGAAGCATTTTTTCTACCGTGCTCAGCGCCAAAGCCACCGCCATAGAATGTTGCCCGCTCGATCAATCCAGAGGTGAAGACGCTGAATCGGCCGCCCTGTGTTTCCTGTTCGCTGCTGCCTCCTTCAAAATGGTTGATCTTTTCGAAAGGAATGTTGTCGATCAGAATGAGGTTGTCATATACGCCGCTGCCGCGCACCGACATAGCGGAGAATTCTCCTTCTGAAGTACTCACGCCGGGAAGTGAGCCGACTGCCCGGAGAACATCGCCGGCTGTACCCGGGCTGCCCCTTATTTCCTCGCGTTGCAAAGAATGATGCGAAACAGGTGTGGTTGCAAACTCGGGCGTTATCGTTACTGAAGCGCCAAGCAATGGTAGGGACGCGAGTTGAATCTCGTCAACCTGTGTTGTTTTACCACGAATGACAAGTACATTTACCTCTGTAAAGTCGACATACCCGATGTAGCTAACTTTTAATTTGTATACGTCAAGATGGTGATATCGATACCAGAGACGTTTGTTATCGAGTGGAATCAGAAAGAGATTTTCCCGCTCCAGCGTTAAAGTACTTGTTGTCCATTGTTTTGCTGCGTGATTGCATTACAGAGCGGGCCGCTCAGCTTTTCAAGGATGGAGGTCTGCAACAAGAAGCTCCTGTTGTGTTCAGGGAGTTGTTGCAAAACCTCTTCTATCAAATAGTCTACAATATGGCGGTCATCGCCGGCAAAAGCGTCAATGAAGCCTGAAACATCTTTGCGCCCTCTCATGGAAAGGGCCGCCAGTTGAAGCCCTGCAATCCAGCCTTCGGTTCTGGCTTCCAGTGTTGATACATCTGATGCTGAAAGATCAAATCCCATAGACTTATTAAGGAAGGTCGCAGCTTCCTCTGGCAGAAAACGGAGGTCTTCTGCACGAAACTCAGATGATTCACCCCGTGCTCGCAATCGAGCCAGAGGCAAGTCTGGATCTCGCCGGCTTGCGATAACCAAATGCATTTGCCGGGGGAGATGATCGAGCAGAAAAGCCAACGCGGTGTGTATCGGTTCTGCGTTGATTACATGATAATCATCGAGCACGAGGATGATCTTTTCCTCGCAGGCGTTGATCTCGTTGCTCAATAAGGTCAGAATCGATTCAATGGGGGGAGGTTGTGGCGAAAATAACAGCGGGGTTAATGTCTCGCCGATATCCTTTTTTATGGTCTGAAGTGCCGCAATGACATAAGCCCAGAACAGCGAAGGGTTATTGTCCTTGGCGTCGAGTGAGACCCACCCGGTGGTTTGGTTTATCGAGGTTTCAGGTGCAAATGAGGCTGCCAGTAAAGTCGTTTTACCAAAGCCGGCCGGCGCAGAAACGAGGGTGAACTTTCGTTCGATTCCCTGCCGAAGTTGATCAACCAAACGCTGGCGGGAGATTAACTCCGGTCGCGGCTTCGGGATAAAAAGCTTGGTCTCAAGTAGGGGAGATCCGGCGATCCAGGGCAATTGCATTTAAATAGTGCTGATTATAAACAATTAACAGGTCTCGCCTTAGACCTAGACAAATCAGCAAAGAAGTGCGCGGGGATATCCCATCAAATGCGTGGCGTTGTGAGCTGGCCTTTTATCGAAGCGTTT
>JBGCEN010000302.1:0-21308 GCA_045106435.1 Rhodothermales bacterium | reverse complement strand
AGCCGCCATGATTCAGGAAACGCGCTTTGGCAAGTACTTTACCGTTACAGGTGATCGCTCAACTCATTTTGGTCTGTTCGACTGTGGCGATTCAACCATTGCCACCGAAGGAGAAAGCACCGCCGGCGCCTGCTGCTAACTTTTTTAAGTTTTTAGTGGGTAGTTTTTAGTGGGTAGTTTGTTCAAGTCCTTCAATACTAATCACTGAGTGCTACCATCTGCCTATTTAGCATACAACCTAAAATGAGCATGCACACCACCTTCAAAGAAGTTTTTAGTTAAGGCACCCTCCCCCTTTTACTAACCACCAACAACTACCCACTAAAAACTAATAAAGCACCATATCAAACATGCGGCGATGCTTGAGTGTGAGCGGGTGCTGCATGCCTAGCAGGCTAAAAATAGCAATCACGGCTTTTCTGGATCCATCATCATCGTAATAACGATTCTGCTGAATGACTGCGATGAACTTTTGCAGGGCCTCATCCCAGTCATTATTTACGACTCCCATGATCGCTTGCTGATAATCGTCCTTCCCGTTTTCATCGGGCAATGCCTGTCCTTCTTCTGCTATTTGTGCAAGCCGGCTTAGTGTGCTAATACTTTCGACGACTTCAAGGGTCGCAGCATCATTCGCAATTACGCCTGCTAGTAATTTGCCGGCTTCAGCAATGTCATCCAGGGCAGTAGCTTGTGCCAGTAAAACACGCGCAGCCTGATTTTCTGGTGCGCCGGCCAGCACGTCTTTTAACATCTGAATCCCCATTGCAGTATTGCCGGCTGCCAAGGCTTCTTCTGCTGCCATTAATTGACGAGCGTCTTCTGAAGGCAAAGCTTCGTTCAGCCAATTCCTTAGCATGTGTTCAGGCAAAGCTCCTGTAAATTCATTCACAACCGTGCCGTCTACAAATAATTTAACGGCCGGAATCCCTTTTATTCCAAATTGTCCGGAGATTTCCTGGTGTTCATCGGTATTTACCTTGATCAACTTCCAGCGATCCGCGTCCTCTGTAGCGAGTTTTTCTAAAACAGGTCCTAAAACACGACAAGGGCCGCACCAAGGGGCCCAAAAATCAACTAAAACAGGTTTTTGGTGACTAGACTCAATCACGTCGCTTTGAAAATCTACTACATCGAAGGCCATCTGGAATCAACTTTTTTTTAAAGACTCGAACTTAATTGCTTCTTGGTTTTTCAAGGAGCAGCAATAACAAATAACTACGACCACAATCACATTTGCCCCATGTTTATGCTACCGCAACAGAGCCGCTCAGGATTCATATCGATTCTGTTTTTGTCCTCTTTTTTGCTAACCGCCTGTGAGTCAACGCCTCCACCTGAACCTGTTGACACATACGATAGAGCAGAAGATATTCTCAGATTCGACGATGAAACCCATTTGCGCAATATTCGCCAACTTACCTTCGGTGGCAATAATGCAGAAGCATACTGGAATAAGGATGGTACACAACTGGTATTCCAAAGTGATTGGGATCAGATTAACAGCCAGGGATGCGACCAAATTTTTGTCATGAACGCGAATGGCTCAGCACTTGAAAACGGCGAGCAATACCAGTTAGCCTCAACCGGTAAAGGCCGTACAACTTGTAGCTATTTCATGCCGGACAACCGCGTTGTATACGCGTCAACCCATGCAGCAGAAGCAGCATGTCCCGCACCTGTGCTCTTTAGCCAAGGCCGGTATGTTTGGCCGATATACGACTCCTATGATATTTACACGGCTGCAGATGATGGGTCAGATACGCAATTGCTCATTGGTGGAGAAGGCTACGACGCTGAAGCCACAGTTTCGCCAGATGGCAAGTACGTTATTTTCACATCTACACGCTCAGGCGACCTCGAGCTGTGGAGATATGAGATTGAAAATGGCGAAATTTTACAGCTAACAGACGGATTGGGCTATGACGGCGGTGCCTTCTTCTCAAGAGACAGTCAGAAGATTGTTTGGCGTGCAAGCCGGCCTGAAGGCGAAGACGCGGAAACTTACAAGGCCCTTTTGAAAGATGGTTTTGTAGAACCCAAAGCGCTCAATATTTTCATCGCAGACATTGATGGATCTAATGCCCAGCAGATTACCGATTTGCCAGGTGCCAACTGGGCACCATTTTTCCATCCAGATGGTGAACGCGTTCTCTTCACTTCAAACCACCACTCCATGGAGCAAGGCGGCCGGCTGTTCGATATATTCATGATTAATATGGATGGATCAAACATGAAGCAAGTGACCCATTCAGGCACATTCGACGCTTTTCCTATGTTTTCTTATGATGGCAAACAATTGGTTTTTGCCTCCAATCGGAATAAAGAAGGCATTGAGTCCAGAGACACCAATGTATTTATCGCAGACTGGGTGGAATAATTTTATAGCACCCAACGTTTGACAACAACTGCACGAGCGGTTGAGAGAAAGAGAATAAGGCATTCATGTTGTCTTCTATTCACTTTTTCTCGACCGCTCTTCTGCTTTTGGCAAATGCCCCTTTTCTGATGCGTGACTGGTACGCTGACAAGTTCTTTTGTCGGGTACAAATTGACAGGGTGATGGGAAGAAAGGAGGATTATGATAGATTGCTTCCCTTCCCAAATTCTTCCGGTCAACAACCTGATCGGGTTAGGTCAAGTCTGCGATCTTCTTCTGAATCAGGGCCTTTTCATGGGGCGTTGTGCACAATTCCAGCGCTCTGATCAGGTGATCTCTGGAATGTGATGCGCCCTCGTATAGCTCGGCTAAAAGACAATGGTAGAGGTGGTTGTCGTCTAACGCCAAATTTAACGCCTCAGCAAGCCCCTCTTTAACACTACGCGCTTTTGCCAGAGCATAGGTACGGTTGAGCGCTGCCATGGGAGCGTATGAAATCTGTAAAAGCTGGTTATACAGTTGCAGGATGTTTTCCCATTTTTCGTTACCCTCCTCTTGTGTATGCCAGTAGGCAATGGCTGCTTCCAGGTGATATATACTAAGTTTCATGCCGGTAGCAGCCCGGTTCATGTAGTGCTCTCCTTGCTGGATTAACCCAGTTTCCCACAGGTCTCTATCCTGATCCGCATACAAGACGATATCCGCATGTTCTGTATTTCTGGCCTCGAATCTTGAGGCATGGAAGCACATCAATGCGAGTAACGCATCGGCCTCCGGCGTTTTGACGTGTTCGTTATGTGCCAACAAAAGTGTGAGCCGCATTGCTTCGAGGCACAATTCTTTTCGTACTGTCGCCTGATCGCTGGATGAATAATATCCTTCGTTAAAAAGTAAATAGAGTGTTTTTAGTACGGTTTGAAGCCGGCGGGGTAACTCTTGCGCCGGAGGAAATACCATCTCAACCTGGTTGTCACGCAAGTTTTTCTTGGCCCTGTACAATCGCTTGTTTACGGTATCCTTCGTGATCAACAAGGCTGAGGCAATCTCGTTTACCGCGAATCCGCACAATACACGCAACGCCAAAATAATCTGCGACTTTTTATCCAGAATCGGATGACACACAGCAAATATCATCCGAAGCTGACTGTCTCGAATGTTATCTATACTCAGATCCACCTCTGGAATTTCGGTCTTTTCCTGGATCGATTTGACATACGGTTCTACTTTTTCGAGACGAACCACCTCGCGCCGCACATAGTCGCGGGCTCGATTTTTCGCTACAGTGTACAACCATCCGGCTTGATTGTCCGGTATGCCCTTTTTACCCCACGTCTCCGATGCGAGCAGAAACGTATCGCTCACGATGTCTTCTGCAATCTGGATATTGGATAACCCAAACGTCCGGCAGAGTACAGCCACAAGCTTGCTGTACTCTGTCCGGAATAAGTCAGGCAAAACGGTATTTTCAACTCCCATCAGACTCCAAATTGGCGCAAGTGGTGATCGATATGCTTGTACGCAAACTGGCTCACCTGCTCGCTATTCATTTTACCAAAGAAAGGATGCGTGAAGGATCTATAATCCTCTGGCTGCATGGTAGGGTATTTGTCAAGCAACTGGAGCCATGCCTGTTTCTGGGAATCCACATTTCCCTGTCCATTAAATTTCAGGTCAGGATGTGTTGGACTGTTTCGCCCCAAAGGCGCATCGTCTTTGATATTGGATTTTAAAGCCATCGGTCCGAATAGCCGGCCGATAAACAAGCGTTTCAACGTTTTCTGCCGCAGCATCAGCCGTTCGTTTTCCGTGCAATGCTTCAACATTTGATAGACATTCATCTTGCCCCATTGCGCTTCTGATGTACCATCTATTTGCTGCAAGCGTGTTTTTAACTCCTTGATTGTCTGGCTGTCGAATATATTTTTCATGTGTCTGTCTTCTGTCTTTATACGAAATGATAAGTCGATGGATCGCTCAGGCACTCAGGTCCATAAAGCTGCGTACTTCCACATGGCCGCCAATGGATAAGATGGGGCATTTTTTTGCCATCTCAACAGCTTCGTCCAGAGAGGCCGCTTTGACAATGATATAGCCTCCAATGATTTCTTTGACCTCAGCATAAGGGCCATCCGTAATCAAGCCGTCGGCAAACACAACTTTGCCTTCATAATCGAGCTGGTTTGTGCTTTCAAATTTGCCCTGGGCTGCGATGCTGCCAATCCAGTCTTGCCATTGCTTAATGCTCGCCTCCATGTCTTCTTGAGAGGGTTGGTAATTGTTATCAGGCACGTGTCGAAAAAGCATCATGAATTCTTTCATCGTTCTTTGGATTAGGTTTTAAGAAGTAATACAACCAGAAGACGAATGAATAAAAGGAGATAGGACAAGGAATGGAAGATTATTTTTACGGTGGTTCAATTTTTTTTACCGACCTCCAACTTAACTTGCGCTTGATCCCTATTTTGCTGGTATGCAAACAGCTGATATACAGTACAAATCAACAATTACTTGTCCGCATTGCCGGCATGAATCTGAAGAGATCATGCCCACTGATGCCTGTCAGTTTTTTTGGGAATGTCCATCCTGCAAAACCATACTCCGGCCAAAAGAAGGGGATTGTTGTGTTTTCTGCTCCTATGGTGACGCTCCGTGCCCTCCTATTCAAGAAGAGGGGAAAGGGTGTTGCCAATCATAGGTTTGCAGGCACTGTGAATAGTGACTAATTCTGGCTTTGGAAGCAGATATATATGGCCACAAGCCCATGCCCCTTTTTCCTAAGAAACAGACTTGATCTTGTAACACTCTCTAATTCTGAGACGTCCTTACAAGAAACATCATGCAGCTCAAACCAGCGGTTTTACACAGAGACTTCTACCTGAAACTATTTTGGGTCGGGGTTGCCACATTTGCCGTGCATGAGTTCTCTCATTGGATCACCGGCACTGTTTTAGGTTATGACATGGTTATAACACCCAATCGGGTGTATTCCACCTCACCAACGAGCTATGTCCATAAACAACTGATCACCTCTGCCGGCCCGTCTATCACCTACGTACAAGCATTCATCGGATATCTTTTGGTAAAGAACAGGCAATCGTTGCTTGGCTATGCGATGGTATACATGGCCTTCTTCATGCGATTAATTGCGGCCATGATTAGTACTTTCAACCCAAATGATGAAGCGCGTATCAGCCAGGACCTTGGCATAGGTTTATGGACCCTCCCTGCTATAGCCGTGGCTCTCTTGTTCGGACTTGTTTATTTTGCGAGTCGCCGGCTTAAACTGACCGTGCGCGATCAGTTCTTTTGCTATTTGATTGCCTCTGTTGTCGTTGCTATCGTGGTAGGCACCGATATGCTCTTCTTTATGGGCTGATCCTGGTGAGGGTAGAGAAGAGATTCGACTTATCTTTATTTACCACAAAGCAAAAAGGTGTGTGTTGCCTGACCAGCAGACTACGCACACCTTTTAAGATTCAACAGAACGCTTCCAAAAGTTTACTTAATGGTACGAGACAATCCAGCGTCCATGGCCTGCTGAATTCGCGCGCTTGTCTCAAGCAAATGCGCCTGTGTAGATACATCGATGTTTGTGCTACTATTCAGAGCAGACTGCATCTTCTTGTCCAATTCAGTCAGATGAAGCCGCGCCAGCGAACGTGCATCTTCAGGCGCCGGCCTTACTAAAGGCGAAGGTCGCTCGTTGAGCATAATGGCAATCAACTTTTGCACATACGCCCGCTGCAGGTTACGACGGAAGGAATCAACTGAGTCGCCAGCGTCTAACTCGCTAAACATCGCTTTCGTTAGCGTTTTGAAGAGTTCAGCCAGTGTGTACGCATCTTCGCCGGCCGGCATTCTCACGCTGTTGTTTATGATGCGAGAAAGGCGACCATTATCCATCAGATTGCTCATTAAAGCTCTTTGAAGTCCCAAGGTTTGTTCGTGTATCGGGAAATCAATTACTGAAGAACGTGATGTTGCCCAGTCAGAGTATCTGAGGGGCGTCATCTTGTTTAACATCTCAGCATCGACAGCAAATGCGCCTGCAGAAAACGCTTTGTCGACAAGTAACTGTACCGCTTCACGCTGTTTCTTCGCAGAGATCGGCGTAAATGGCAGGCGGTCACTGCCATCGCCCTTATGATCGCGATAGAAGTAGCTACCTCCAACATACTTGGTTACCGGTACAAGGGAGCGGTACTGCTCAAACATCAACCCATTCACGGCATTTCGTAACCGCTGATACCCTTCTCCTTCTGCTATCAACCGATTTTCGATACGAGGCTGAATGCGAGAGACCAGCTTATCCCTGTCCATTGCATATAGAATCGGGTCTGAGCTCAGGTCCCACGTGTTTGACGAGGGATCCAGTGCCATGGGGCCCAGGTGCGTATCTTCGTCGGTGTTATAGGCATGCATTGGATCGATGCCCTGAGAAGCAATTTTTTTCAGATCTTCCAGCTCTTCTTTCGGATTGGCCAGACGATGGGTATTGTCAGTTCCTTTTTTCACGACAGGTCTATAGGCATATTTGATCGCCCATTTGTCGTACGTCCCGACGGTCATGTTTACAAAATCGCCCTGATCTTTAGGGTCAACTGCGATGTTAGTAGACGCATAGTCCATCACGGACAGCGTCAGGCCATGCTTCTGGGTGTATGACGTGTCATTTAGTTTGTCATACGGGATCGCTGAAGAGCCTTTAAAATTATGACGCAAGCCCAGTGTGTGGCCTACTTCGTGCATAATCAAATCCTTGATGGCATTACCAAGAAAGTCAGCCGGCATGGGCTCTATGTTGCTCATAACGCCCTGACTGATCAAGGCAAGCTGCATCAACCCTAACTGATGCGTTTTGCCCATTTCATACATACACATCCGATCCTGCATGTGAGACGGCATCTGCTGCATGGCTTCCTGCGCTCTAAGCTCTCGCGTCAAAATACCTTCTTCTCCAATCAGCTGCTGGTACTCCTGGCTCCAGCCACTAACAAAGGTTGAAGAAATCAGGATATCAGCATTCAAAATCTCGCCTGTTCGCGGATCTGTCTGAGAAGGCCCGATCGCATATCCCATGGAATGCGCGGCAGTCCAGATGATGGTAGAATAGCGGGCATCTTCCGCACTCCAGGTAGAATCGTCAGGCGCATCTTTTGCCACAATGGCATTTTTAAAGCCGGCGGCTTCAAATGCATGATTCCACTCCTCTACCCCGGCTTTTACGTGTTTACGGTATTCTTTTGGAACGCTATGGTCGATGTAGTAAACAATCGGCTTTTTAGGTTCAACAAGCTCTCCTTTTGCAAAAGCGTCCACATCACTCGGCTCCAAACGCCATCTGTCGATATGCCGCACATAGGAAGAATTCTCGGCCAGCTTGGAAAAGTCGCGCACAGCGCCACCAAAGTGTCCGACCCGGTCATCTGCAAAACGCATTTGCATCGGCGACTCAGGCAATGCCATCAACGAATAACGAACACCTACAGGAATGGAGCGATAATCAGAAACGCCGGCTGAAGAAGTACTCGGCCGGTTGGACGATTTATAGGTAAGCATGACATCGATTTCGACGTTCTTGGGGAAATTGGAAATCTTGTTCAAGTAGCTCTTGTCCTTATCGTAAGAAACAGGCTTGCGGCCGTAGTACAGTTTAATGTCTTCACTCAAGTTTGCATAGTTGGAGACAAAAAACGGTGTGGCTTCAATCACAATCGCTTTTGTGGTCTCATTCACACTCGCAATCTTGAATTTGTGTACAACCGAATGGCCGGTGTTATCAGCCAGAGAGCGCTTGAGTGCACTCCCTTCATTCGCTGTAAACTTGGGGTTGACGTGGATGAGGAAAATCTGATCGCCAATCCGCTCGAATTTCATGAGCCGCATATCGGATATGTACAGGCCATCATGAAGATTGAAGACGCCGGCGCCCTGCGAAAAGTGCATCAGCATACCAAATTCCTTACCCAATTGGTTGGGCTGGATTTCAAGAAAAAGCTTTTGATCTCGATGCAGATGTGTCTTAAAGAAGCCACTTTGAGGCTTCGTGTCTTTAAGCACTTCCTTGACTGGCTTAAACGGAGATTTCTCTTTGGCGGGGCTGGCAGCTGCTGTAGCTGTCTTTGCAGTTTTTGATGCAGCTTCTTTTCCATCCGGTGTAAGATTTATCGTCGTACACCCTGCCATCAGAAAGGCGAGGATTAGAAGCAGATGGTTTGTCGTCTTCATATGCGTGATTTATGGAGAGATAGTTAAATTGTTGGGTGAAGAACCATTACTATGTAGCATCACAGATACGTTGCGCTTTCTCTGTGATGGGTTTAGGGTTTAGGGTTTAGGGTTTAGGGTTTTTGTATGCAAAAAACTGTATTACGTATTCAAACGCTCAGATGATATATCTTGCAATTTGACATCTTGATTGTATTTGAACTGAGTACACTGACAAGTTTATAAAGTCGGGTTTGTGCTTGAAAGAAAGAAGATAGAAGAAGAAGCAATCAGTCATAATCCTCCTTTCTCGCCCTCACCTTATCAATTTATACCCGACTGTAGCGCCTTGTAAGTGCACCGAGTCGTGACCACAAGATATCAGCCCTACGATTAGCTTGCAGGAAAAGTTATCCAATATCTTGGGCAATTCGATGGGACCCAGGCTCGGCTTTATCCAAAAGGATAAAGTCTCGAATGTAAAATTGAAAATGTTAAAGTTAGAATTTCCAATTGGTTTAGACTTCCTTTGAGAACGATTGTATCTACGTTCAATGGCTGTATCCGTCGGCCTGGTATTTCTCCAATAGGGCCATCAGTACCTCGACCTTTTCGGGATACTGCGCATATAGATTGCTTTTTTCACCTGGGTCGCTGGATAGATCATAGAGCTGGCCGGCTGTTTCTACAGGCGTATTTTCTGACGCGAGATTTTTGCTAAACCCTCCTGAATCCTTACCGAGTATCAATTTCCAGTTGCCCTGCCTGATCGCAAATGTACCATCAAGAGAATGATGTACGATAGCCTCTCTAATTGGAGACTCGGATTGTGATCCAAGCAAGATAGACGACATGTCAAAACCATCCACAGCGGCACCAGCCTCAATGGGAATGTCGAGCAGAGCTGCAATAGACGACATAAGATCGGTCTGAGAAACAAGCTGATCAGCCGTGTTTCCCGCTGGAATCCGGTTTGGCCAGGAAGCGATAAAGGGTACACGGTGCCCCCCTTCCCAAATGTCCCCTTTCATCCCCCGCCATGGCTTACTCGGATCGTGGCCGTAGGCTTTGACTGTGGCTATTTTTCCATTCATATTGGTCCCATCCCGCTGGGGCGAACCATTGTCTGATGTAAAAATAAGCAACGTATTTTCCAACATCCCCGATGCACGAAGTGCGTCTACAACCTCCCCGACGGACCCATCTACTTGATGAACATAATCGCCATATCTGCCGGCTTCACTTTTGCCGATGAATGATTGATCAGGTGCAATCGGTGTGTGGGGTGCCGTGAGAGAGAAATAGAGAAAAAACGGTTTGTTCTTTTTTGATTCCTGGTGGATGTATTCTACAGCCTTCTGTGTGATGGCCGGCATCACCTTTGTCAGGTCCCAACCGTCAACCATCGGTCCGGGATTTCCAAACATGGAATCTGGTTTCATCGGACCCGGTACGCCCAGTAGCCGGTTGTTTTCAAAAAAGACATACGGGGGGAAATTGGGTACGTCGTCTCCAAAATAATAATCAAAGCCGGCTGCCAACGGGCCCCCTTCCATAGGCTTGGTAAAGTCTATTTGCTGCCACAGATTGATTCTGGCTTCACCTCCGTTTTGGCCGAGGGATAAAGATCTGTTTGCGTACCCGCCTCCCGAAGTTGAAGGCCACCACCAGCCAAGATGCCATTTGCCAATACACGCCGTGGCATAACCCTGTTGCTTCAACATTTTTGGAAGAGTCAATCGGTCCTCTTCAATTAAGGGCCGATCCCACGACCAAAGCACGCTGCTTTTCAACTCAGTCCGCCAGGCATACCTGCCCGTGAGCAGTCCATAGCGTGTGGGCGTACAGACACTGCTGGGTGAGTGTGCATCTGTAAATCGCATTCCCGCTGCAGCAAGTGCATCAATGTGCGGTGTGGATATTTTTGAGTCCGAGTTATAGATCCCCGGGTCTCCATACCCCAGATCATCTGCCAGGATGATTACCACATTAGGAGATTCCTCAACTGGATTGCAGGCGCATATGAGACAAATCAAGGTAATGTATAAAGGAACGAATCTCTTCACTGGAATATGGGTGTTGTGCAACAAGCATCTCCTGAATGATATTGAAATCAATGAAAAGAAGTAGATCCTTTCTTGAGAAGTGAGAAACCGTAAGGGGAGATAATCAAGCCAAGTTGCATGGCATCACGCTTCACCCTAAATATTGAACATGAAACCTGGTAACGAGTCACAGCGAGCATCTATGATGCCTATTGATTATTTATACTGTATAAATTAATTTTTAGATGAAACTAAGTTTCTTCACATGGAGTACAGAAGAACTGTTAACTTCATCGAATTAAGCCAGCAATCTGGCCAAATCCACCGGCTTATGTTCTCTAATTTCTGTGTGCTCTTATCAACTTTATTGATGTTCATGTTGGCTGGTTCAGGATGTCAACCATCTACCGGACAATCTGATACGCCCAAAGATTTTTCAAACAGAAAAATCAAGGTGGTTACAACAACCAGTATGATTGCCGACCTGGTACGGGAGATTGGCGGCGAAAAGGTTGAAGTCGCCGGCCTCATGGGTCCGGGTGTTGATCCCCATCTCTATAAAGCAAGTGAAGGGGATGTGTTACGCATGGCCGGCGCTGACATCGTGGTCTACAACGGCCTTCATCTGGAAGGGAAAATGACGGAGGTGTTTGAACAGATGGATAAAAGAGGCATCCCAACCATTGCAGTCGCCCAGGACGCCATACCCGACTCTCTGCTTCTAATGTCCGCCACATACGCCGGCAATTTTGACCCGCATGTCTGGTTTGACGTTACCTTATGGCAGCGCGTTGCGGATCATGTTCAAACCGTATTAAGCCGCCTGAGCCCACCGGATAGCGACCTGTTCTCTACCAATGCCAATGCCTACATAGAGGAAATGGCGGCACTGCACTCGTATGTTCAAACCCAGGCAGCGACTGTTCCAGAAGCACAACGCGTGTTGATTACATCTCACGATGCATTTGGGTATTTTGGCAGGGCCTACAAATTTGAGGTTCAAGCACTACAGGGCCTGAGTACAGCAACAGAAGCCGGCACGGCAGACGTACAGGACCTGGCAGAATTTGTAGCTTCCCGACGGATACCAGCGATGTTTATTGAGTCATCCGTCTCCCCCAGAGGCATTGAAGCTGTAAAAGCAGCTGTTCAGGCAAAGAATTTTCAAGTACAAATTGGTGGATACCTTTATTCCGATGCTCTTGGCGATCCTGAAGGATCTGAGGGTACCTACCTGGGCACAGTGAAGTACAACATTGACACGGTGGTATCTGCGCTGCATCCAGGTACTACGCAAGCGCTTGAATAGTCCATTTATCTCCACCTGTTACAAAGTATAAGGCCTTGAAAGAAGTCCCTGCCATAGAAGTACGAGATCTGACCGTTGCCTACCGCGAAAAACCGGTCCTGTGGGATATTGACTTAACCGTACCCAAAGGACTGCTTATGGCCATTGTTGGCCCCAATGGCGCCGGCAAAACCACCCTGATAAAAGCCACACTTGGCCTGTTGAAAACCGCAGCCGGCCAGGTGCTTATTTACGGGGAGCCTTATGCCAAACAACAGCACCGCGTAGGCTACGTGCCGCAGCGAGGAAGTGTCGATTGGGATTTCCCAGCAAGTGTGTTAGATGTTGTCCAAATGGGTCTGTACGGCAAACTTGGATGGTTCAAACGCCCCGGCAAGAAAGAAAAAGCTATTGCCAGGGAAGCGCTCGTTCAGGTGGGGATGGAGGCGTATGAGTCCAGACAGATCAGTCAACTCTCCGGAGGGCAGCAGCAGCGCGTATTCCTGGCCAGAGCCCTTGTCCAGGATGCAGACCTGTATTTCATGGACGAGCCCTTTCAGGGTGTAGATGCAACCACAGAACGCGCGATTATCCAAATCCTGAGACAACTTAGAGAACAAGGCAAGACGGTGATGGTCGTGCATCATGATCTGCAAACCGTCACTGAATATTTTGATCACGTGATGCTTTTGAATGTAAGAAGCATCGCCAGTGGGCCTGTAGATGAAGTTTTTACCGAAGAAAATCTCCGCACAACATATGGTGGACGTGTAGGATTCCTCACGCAGCGCAAAGAGATGATTGCCTGATATGCTCGAGCTATTCTCTGACTATACGTTCCGAACGGTTGCGCTTGGCGCTGCGATGCTGGGCATCGTAAGTGGTGCACTGGGTACATTTGCCGTATTGAGAAAACAGAGCCTGCTGGGGGATGCGATAGCCCATGCAGCCCTGCCGGGCATCGCACTGGCATTTCTCATTACCGGGACCAAGTCTCCATTGGGGCTCATGCTTGGCGCAATGGCCGCCGGCTGGATTGCCACTTTGCTGGTATCCTCTATTTCGATATCAACGCGTGTTTCTTATGATAGCGCGCTTGGCACCATCTTGTCGGTGTTTTTTGGCTTTGGGCTTGTCCTGTTAACCGTTATTCAGAAAATGCCCAACGCCAATCAGGCCGGCCTGAGCACCTTTTTGTTTGGACAAGCGGCGGCACTTGTCACGCAGGAAGTCATTACGATGTGCATTCTCGGCGCCATTGCGCTCACGCCTACCGTATTGTTTTGGAAAGAATTCAAGGTCCTGGCCTTCGATCCGGAATATGGACAGAGCCTTGGCTTTCCTATGCGGTTTCTCGATTTCCTGCTCACGTCTCTGCTGGTCATTGCCATTGTGATTGGCCTTCAAACCGTAGGGGTGGTCTTGATGAGTGCCATGATTATCGCGCCGGCAGTTGCAGCGAGGCAATGGACCAACAGTCTGGGCATTATGGTATGCCTGGGCGCCGGCTTCGGTGCTATTTCTGGTGTCGCCGGCGCTTATCTGAGCAGTTCATTTACCCATTTGCCTACCGGACCGACCATTGTTCTGGCCATCAGCGGTATTGTCGTCGTGTCTTTGTTTCTCGCCCCCAATCGAGGACTCGTGTGGCGCTGGGTACGTAACCGGAGGAATGCACGGAAATTAAAACTCGATGCCGTACTCCTTGATGTGTATGCCCTGGCAGCGCAACATTCGCCCATGAACCATCCGCATTCGGAAGCTGTCCTGAATGTTATGAATGAGATGTCGGCAAAAACAGATCAAAGCCTCGAACGCTTGTCTGAATTGGGACTCGTGCAAAAGGTTGTTTCCGGTGAGTGGGCACTCACAGCAACGGGACAGACATACGTCGAGCAGTTGATGCAGGATCGTTTTAATCCAGACAACCGATAGATGTCGCAACCTCAGCTAGAAATACAATTGATCGCCATTGTGGTCGCTGCTGCTTGTGCACTGCCGGGTGTATTCCTGGTCTTGCGAAAGATGGCCATGATGAGCGATGCAATCAGTCATGCCATTCTCCCGGGGATCGTTGTAGCCTTTTTCCTCACAGGTGATCTCAATGCGCCGCTACTGATCATCGCTGCGGCCTTGACAGGTGTATTAACCGTGGTTCTGGTAGAAGTCATCTACAGAACCAAGCTGGTAAAAGAGGATGCTGCCATAGGGCTCGTTTTTCCAGCCTTATTTAGTATAGGCGTTATTCTGATTGCACAATTCGCCGGCGATGTGCACCTGGATACAGACGCTGTGCTGCTTGGTGAGCTTGCTTTTGCACCATTCGACAGAATTATAATGGGCGGCCTGGATCTTGGCCCAAGGGCACTGTGGGTGATGTCTGTAATTTTGATACTGAATGCACTGTTTATCACACTCTTTTACAAAGAGCTAAAACTGGCAACATTCGATGCAGGCCTGGCAGCTGCCCTTGGTTTTCTCCCGGGCGCCCTTCATTATGGATTGATGGGACTTGTATCCGTGACAGCTGTAGGCGCTTTTGATGCCGTAGGATCCATCCTTGTGGTTGCCCTGATGGTTGGCCCGGCCGCAACGGCCAATTTACTCACCGACAAATTACCACGACTGATTGGACTGAGCCTGCTGATTAGCATAGGAGACGCGATTGCCGGCTACTGGATGGCGCATTTATTTGACACGTCTATTGCCGGCTCAATGGCCAGTATCGTAGGCCTTTCTTTTGTTGCCGCACTGATGTTTGCGCCGCACCAGGGCGTTGTAGCTGTACTTCGCCGGCGCCGGCTTCAACGGTTAACCTTCGCAGCAAAAATGCTAACCATTCACCTCGCCAACCACGAAGGCACCCCAGATGAAGCACGCGAAAACCAGGTAGACCACCTTGAGGACCACCTAACGTGGGATGCTGTATTCGCCACAAGAATCGTAAAATTCTCCGTACAAAAAGGCCTCGTAAAACTCACAGGAAAACAGCTTTCCCTCACTGATACAGGTAGAAGCCTGGCTAGTGAGGCAGTTGTTAATTGAAAATTGGAAAATGCTAATTGGAAAATGAAAACTGTTTTTAAATTTCAACTTCTCATTTTTCAATTAACAATTTCCAATTTTCCTCAAGCGGTTTGCCGGTTGATATAAGAAACCAGTGCTTGACTTACTTTTTGGAAAAGTATTTCGAGTTCGCCGATTAAACGAACGGTCTGTGTTTCTTGAATGGTGTCATTTTTCCCAAGCTCTTCGAGTTCTTTGCACAGTTGAGAGGCTTCCATTGCTCCAAAGGTAGCACTGCTCGACTTTAAGGTATGTGCGGCTCTCTCCAGTTCTTTTGCATTCCCGCCTTCGTATCCACTCCTGATATTTCCGAGCAGTTCAGCGCCATCCTCAATAAAATCGTTAATCAACCCGCTGGCAAAATCTATATCATTGCCAAGCATTGCAATCAATTCATCAAGCACTTCAAAGTTAACAATAGAGGATCCTTCTTCTCCACCTTCCCCATCCGAACTGTCCTGCTCTTTGATTGGGCATCTATCAAATGCCTCATGCAGGTCCTCCATTCTTATAGGCTTGCTGATGTAATCATCCATGCCGGCTGCGATACAGCGCTCACGGTCTCCTTGCATCGCATTTGCCGTTAGCGCGATGATGTATGGCCGATCTGGCTCTGGATATTTCTCCACAATACGACGGGTGGCCTCGAGCCCATCCATCTCTGGCATTTGCATATCCATCAACACGATATCATACTGCTGCTTCTCAAGTGCCTCCAGCGCTTCAACCCCATTATTCGCCACCTCTGCAGAGAATCCAATTCTCTCCAGCATCCTTAACGCTACTTTTTGATTTACAGGGTTGTCTTCCGCTAGTAAAATATGCATAAGTACTGCCTAGAGCTTGTCGTTGTGATAACCGAAACACCTGCGTGCTACACTGATGATTATCGGCTTATCCGGATAAAGCTTGAGACAAGAAATGGGTTAGTTATTTAGTCATGTTACGCGGCCTGTGCCGAGGCATCGTTTTAGGCCGTGTTGAATCAAGCTGTGAACCTGGAAAAGCACTAGTTGACAGATTCAATACGGTTGTGGCAAAACGCTTGCGCGCCGGCACGTAACAGCAGCTATTTAGCATGATTATCAATACGCGCAGCTTTCATTTCGCCTATCAATATTTCCAGCAATTTATTTTGTCGGGAAAGCGCTGTTTTAATATCAACAAGCTTGTTTAAACACTGCCTGGCAACAATCTTTTGACGATAAGACTGCGCTGCTAAACGTTTGGCTTCGGTATCTGACGATATAGACCTTTCAGGTGAACATCCCTCATTATCGATCATACTACCGCCTTTATATTAGTCGTCGTACCAGAAGCAACTCCAGATTCCATGTGAACCGATAATAGAAACGCAGGCTATTTCAAGGCGAATTCACCCTAATCTAGCCTTGATTCAAATATATCTTAAAGAGCAGTGTAGGGTACAATTTCTGATGGATCAGAGATGATACACTGCAATTAATACAGATGGGTATTCGAATATCGGTGTGCTGAAAACTAAAATACTAAACCAATACCGTCTCTAACTCACTTTGATTATTCTTCAGGGCCGTCTGATGGATTAGCTTCCCTGTAGAACATTTCCTGCTCAAAAAATCTGACAAGAAAGTGCTGTACAAAAGCAGATTTCTTGTTTAGGCGATAATAAACCGTCTGTGCATCACGGCGATGGTCTACCAGTGCCTGCTTTTTGAGCTTCTTCAGTTGCTGAGAAATAGCAGGAGAAGTAAGCTTCAAGATGGAAGCCAGATCGTTTACGCGGACTTCTTCCTTACGCCATAACAAGTAAAGAATTGCCATCCGGGTAGGATTCCCGGCCGCATTCATCATTCCCGTAAGGGTACTAAGTTGTGTGTTGCCGTCGAGCATGCGACGCAAGGCTTCCATCTGCCATGTCTCCATACCGGAGCCACTTGCGTGGGTGCCATTTTTATACTCTACCATAGGTATCCACTCATCGTTTAGAGGTTATGGCTCATCTATCGGCAAATTTGTCCGTTATTAAAGCCATCGATGAGAAAACACACATCAACAGGATACCCTGGTCGGTTTTCCGGCCTAGAACAGCCAAAAAATCGCGTTTTTCAAACTTATTAAGGAAACAATAAAATGAGTGCTATTTAAGAAAATGCTTCCAGCCGGCAGGCAAAAACGAGAAGAAGCTGGCGTATTACGGCAAACTTTTCCAGCCTTTCCATACAGTTTAATTGGGCTGCTCCCGCTTTAGCTGCAAAATGCGTTTATCGATGTCACCAACTTCAACATCATCAATGAGCAGGGAGGTGAGTAATGCATTTAATGCATCCGGATGAACCGCAGAACGGCCCCGGGCAAGGTCTACATATTTAAAATTAGTCCACTGTACTGCTTTTAGCTTTTCTCCCAATTCATCCAACATCACACCTTCCACCGTAAGGCTGCGAGCGTCCAGCTTGATCAGGCTGGTTTTGATCATAATCGTTTCGCCCAATTGCGCCGGCCGCAGATAGGCAATTTCGTGCCGGCCCACAAACCAATTGTGATTCAATGTTTTTGCATGCTCATACAGATCAAATGCATAGTACTGACGAAGATGATCCTCCCGTGCATTGATAAAGTAGTTGATAAAACTTGTGTTGTTGAGGTGACCAAAGGGATCACAATCTTGAAACCGAACAACTGTTTTGCTTTCAGGGTATTTATCTAGCGTCATATCTTTAAAATTCAAGACCAATCGGTCTGTTTTTGAGTAAATTTTTTTATGCTGTTACCTGGCCATCAATAAACACGCGCAAGTGATTGACTGCCCGGGACATGTAGGCCTCATCATTGTAGAGCTTACTCATCATCAGTGCGCCTTCCAGAGTCGATAACATGATCGCAGCGACATCATCGGCGTCCATTGATGCCGGCAATTCATTTCGAGCGATTCCTTTTTCGACCGTAATGCGAATGTAGTTTTGCAATTCATCCATCCCTATTCTTGCTCGCTGCTGCAACGCAGGATGGGTATAGGTGCTATCAACGGCCGTATTATGGACCGGACACCCCCCTTCAACGGGTGGATCTGATACGTAACGCGCCATTATTTCCGGTATAGCATGTAGGCGCTCAATGGCAGTTTTCTTCCCCCGTAACCCCTCAATAAAACGCTCCCGAACTTTGCTGATCGCAAAATCAAACACCTCTAACGCCAACTGCTCTTTACTTTCAAAATGGTTATAGATGCCTCCTTTTTTAAGCCCAGTAACTTCCATCACCTGCGCCATGGACACGCCGGCATATCCGTGCTTGTTGAATAGACCAACTGTGCGTGCAAGTATTTCTTTCCTGGTTTCTGCTCCTTTAGACACATCACACCTTCTAAAAAAGACCAATCGGTCTGTTGACAGTCAAATAAAAACGTCCCCATCTGAAAGAGGTTTCATGCAAAAAAACGAAAGCCCGACTAATCCATTTACTAGTCGGGCTTTCGTGTAAAACGGGTGTACTAACTCAGCCTTTCGCTCTTTGTAATGCAAACCGCTGATCCTGAATACGGCGCGCCATGGCAATGAAGAATCCAATAGAGAACATGATGATACCAACCCACACAAGGTTGATAAATGGCTTCACGTAGGCTTGTACCACAACCCAGTCTTCTGTACCTACTTTCACCCCTTCAACAATCAAGTTGGCGCTGCCGTTGTTGACGTTCATCCCGGAGAAGGTAATCGTGATTCCCCAGTCGCCTACTTTATTCTGAATAAATTGCTGCCGGCCGTCTTCAAGCACAAGATAAATTGGACTCAAATCACGTGTTTCACCTGTGGCTTCACGTGTTAGTGTTAGATTTGCGGCTACGGCTATGGCTACCGAATCAGGTACAAGCTCAGACTCGACATTTACATTAAAATCCTGAAAGACAAGCGTATACTCGCTGTTGCCCAACATCACGGTTTCATCTTTTGTCAAAGACAGCGAAGCGGCATCAGCGTCGCTACTACCGGCTTGATTTCCTTCCAACATTACGTTTGGTGTCACAGCAACAAATATATCGTGCTCGAAATACATCTGCACATCAGGATTCTGAATCCACTGTTCTTTGTTGCCCTGGTAAACAACCGGCTTCATGGTAAAGGCGCGGCCTCTGGAATCAACAAAGTCGAGAACGTATTGCGGCCGGCCATCTTCGTTGTAGTCTTTGCCACGGTAGCTTACCTGATACCCTTCCACGTTACGCGTTTCACCGAGAGAAACAACAAAATTCTCCCGATCTGTGCCGGCAACCTCGCTCCCCGATAAAGGGTTACTAAATCCACTGGAAGCAATAACGCCCAGCATCATAATCATAAAGCCGATATGCGCAACAGCGCCGCCAACCAATCGGGCATTCCCACGGCCAATACGCCAGAGCACCATTGTATTGCCAAACAAGGCAAAGAACGTAACCAGCAGTAACAATAGCAGCAGAACGCTATCTCCGTACACCGACCAAAAAGATGTTACGCCGGCCAGAACACTTGCGCCTTGGGACACTGTATCTGACGCAGTCACAACCAGTGGTGTGGCGGTTCTTTCGATGAAAGGGGTGAAGATGAGTACAGCAATTGTGCTTGCAAAAGAAAGCGCTACAGGCTTGAGCAGCACCTTGTTCACATTCTCAACCGACATCTTATTCCACCAGAAGAGCTGGCCAAGGCCGGCGAGAAAGATAAATGCAATGGATAATGGCAGGGACCACGTGTTGTAAAACTCAATAGGCACAGCCGATGGATTATCACGGAATATCCGACCAAGGATGGGTGCACTGGTACCCAGCAGGATGACCAATGCAATTCCGCTTAACAACAGCGCCCCAGAGAAAATCATAAACTCACGTGACATGAGCTCGGGCTCTTTATCTGGTTTGGGCAATTGCCTGTAGCGCGCTGCAAATAAGCCAAAACCAACCACAGCCATTGACAAAATCCAGAGTAGAAGCTGATTATAAAGGCCCAGGTCTACAAAGGAATGCACTGAAACGTCGCCAAGGATACCACTTCGCGTCATGAACGTGGAATACACCACGAGGATATATGCGATGACACACAAAAACAGCGCTGCCTTTTGCGAGGCTCCGCTCTTTTTCTGGACAATCATCATGTGGATCGCAGCAACTCCGATGATCCACGGCACGAGCGATGAGTTCTCTACCGGGTCCCAAGCCCAGTAGCCACCAAATGAAAGCGTCTCATAAGCCCAGTAGCCTCCCATGGCAATACCAATACCAAGCATCACAACGGCAAAAAGCGTCCATGGAAGCGCCGGCCGTACCCACTCAGTGTACTTCTTCGTCCACAGCGCTGCAATCGCAAACGCAAAGGGCGCTACCATAGACGTGAAGCCGACAAATAGCATCGGAGGATGGATGGCCATCCAGTAGTTTTGCAGCAAATCATTCAGCCCGCTTCCATCAGGCGGAATGTATCCCAGCGGAGTATTGGGAAACTTGTCCCAAATGGTGAGGAAAGGAGAAGACCCAATGTTAAGCGCACCGAATTTCAAGCCCACAATCATGGAGACCAGAAAGGCCATACAAAACGAAACAACGGTCATAACCGGTGCTTCGTAGGTGCCTGAAAGGCGTATCAAAGCGACACCCATGAAACTCATCAACAGGATCCACAACAGAAATGAGCCTTCCTGGCCGGCCCAAAACGCGGAAAGCAAGAAATGCGCTGGTAAATCACGCGATGATTCTTTCCAAACGTATGCGTACTGAAATTGATGCGTAAAAAAGAAATAGGAAAGAATGATGCTTGATGTAAGCAAGGAGAACGTCATTATTCCCCACGCTCCTCGCCCTATGCGACGCCATTCAGCCATTTGCAACGGATTGCGTACAGCGAGATAATATGCTACGCCTGCTATAAAGCAAGAAACGAAGCTGGTTATAATGAGCAGTTGACCGACAATTCCTAACATGGATCTATTTCAAGGTTGCTGATGCTTGCTGTTTGAAGTACTACACACAAGTAGAGTTCCTGTACTATTTGCAGTTTTACGCGCTCGTAAGAACTATGATCAAGTCTATTGCCGAGACCTTGCTCGAAGAACTGATTTTAACTCTTAATGTATGGTCATTACCCTTTAAACACTCGCCAGAGTAATACCACGTAAAGGTTGTGCATTTTTCTATAATTTCAACGATATGTCCTATGGAGACAGGGCAATTGCATTAAATGTAATTGTCCTGCCAATGGAGATTACGCCCAACAAACAATCTGTACGTGTCGATTCATTGCGCCTGTTCACATAAGTATCACACCTTCAATCCCCTTCACCTACAGCCCCCAACGTTTCGCCATTTAGCCAGGGC
>JBGCEN010000301.1:0-19633 GCA_045106435.1 Rhodothermales bacterium | reverse complement strand
TGTTAAGGGAGTAATTGAACCCTTGCCTCACGGACCCTTTTTCAGGCACACCTATACAGGATCGATGCAAGGCAAACCAAGGGCTGGAGAAGAGACGATTACGTATAACAAAGCCCGATCAAATTTTGAAGTGTCCTGGTTTGACGACTTTCATATGAACTATGCCATCTTGTTTTCTGAGGGGGATGGGAGCGAGTTGAATGATGAGATGTCGTTTTCAGTAAGTGCAATGTATAGCTTAGGTCCCGATCATCCTGAATGGGGGTGGCGCACAGAGTTCAAAGTGATTAGTGAAAATCAAATCTCTATCACTGCGTTTAACATTACTCCCGAGGGCCTGGAAGCCAAAGGTGTTGAAACCATTTACAACAGGGTGTGACACTGGTTTGACATCATGAGATGTTAAATTTGGTAGCGTCATCTAGGGGGCGTGGACAATTAGCAGGGAAAAGATCATTCGATGGCATTTTTGTTCAGATCAAGGCGCTTTTTGAGTTCGATGCAGCGCATCGGGCACAAAAAGGAACGCAGATATGGGCAAAAAGGACGCGAAATGCATTTTGCAAGTTAATTGTCCACACGCCCTAAAAGGGTTAATCCAATGAACTATAAAGTAGAAACAATAGAAGAGTATCTAGCAGTCATTCCAGAGGAGCGCAAAGACGCCTTTGCGAAGCTTCGGTCTGTGATTCTTGAGAATTTGCCGGCAGGATTTGAAGAAACGATGCTGTACGGAATGCCGGCGTACGTAGTGCCGCATTCACTGTATCCCGACGGGTATCACTGTAAGCCAAGTGATCCGTTGCCTTTTATAAATATCGCGTCACAAAAAAACTTTGTAGCACTCTATCACATGGGTATATACGCTGATCCAGCGTTGCTTGCATGGTTTCAGGAGGAATATCCGAAGCACAGCAAAACAAAACTCAATATGGGCAAAAGCTGTATTCGATTTAAGAACGTGAAAAATATCCCGTATGATCTGATCGCAGAACTTGTTGCCAGAATGCCGGCTGAGCAATGGATAGGTATTTATGACGCCAACAAGCCGAAATGAGTAAGTTGTTAGTGGTTGGTTTTTAGTGGTTAGTAAAAGCTTTATGCCCTATTGTACGCATGGCACGGGAAAAGAGAATAAAAGAGTCCACTAAAAAGGAACCACCTAAAACTAACCACTAAATTCAAGCGTAAGATAGAGAAACACTTTATAAAGGCGCTTTCTATATCATGTCTCCCGCTTCCGTTTTGAGGAAACTGTTCGTATTGATCACTGCTGCATGTTTACATATGGGCTGTGGTGAACTGCGTCCTTCTCATGATGACGCAAAAAAAGCTTTCACCGAACTTGTATTGGTTCAGGAGGCACATCAGAAATCGGTTGCAGAATTTGCAATCGATCGTGCCCCGCAGTTTGCCGAGATTATAAAGAAAGACACTTCACTGATCCTGAAAGAATGGAGACGCCGGCAGCTGCAGTTTGAGTACTTAATCGATAACAATCCAGATCGACTGAGGTTGAGACGTGGCCGGGAAGGACTGATATCTTTTGCATGGACACCCGATGATTCTTTGGCGCTGGCTGATAAGAGCCCTGTCTATGTGACGCTGGAAGAAGATATTGAGGCCCTGCAATCATCGCTCGCTGAGGAGAAAACCAGGAATCAGGAAGTGATCACTTTTTTTGAGGAGTTGGAACGAACCCTTTATGTGAAAAATGCTCGCCGTGTTTATGGTAGAGATGAGCAGGCCATTGTACTTAGATACAGGCTCGCTGTGATTCTAAAGGAAGAATAACCCCCCTTTTGTTATTCTACTGTAAAACTGAGTAGTTGAGTACTGTGATTGCCAATGGTGGCTGAACATCCTTCTTGATCTTGAAAAAATACAACCGATACCCTGATTCTAATCTGGTTCTCGTTGCTAAAAAGAATTATGATCAAGAAAATACATGTTTTTGGTATCTTTCTATTCTTTCGTACTCCTTCTTTTTTCTCCTGCAATATCTGTTAATAACGCAGAGGATAACCTGTTTGTGCAGCAGGAATCTGTAGTGTCTGCATCGATCGAGCAAACCCAAAGTGATCCAGTGAGCCGGCCTGAATGGTCTAAAACTGTTTGGGGTAATTTGCTGTTTGTGTCCCTGGTTGTGGCTTTTATTTTTGGAGGGGCTTATGGCATCCATCTCTACCAGATGCGTAGCCTGCATAAACGAGCAAACGAACTCGAACACGTTGTATCGTTCAGAACAGAGGAGGTTGATCGCATAAATCTCGCACATCAAGAGGTGATCACAGCATTAGCAGCAGCGAATGATGCACTACTCGATACAAATACGTTGCTTGAGTCTGCAAATGATCGATTGGCCTGGACCAATAGCCAACTGTCTCATTCGAACAGGGAATTGGAATTGCGGACAGCCGAACTCAATTTTGCGCTGGACCAGAATAAAGAGATTCTAAGCATCACGGTGCACGACTTGAAAAACCCGCTCGGTGGCGTTGTAGGGCTTTCAGAAATAATTCAGGAGGATCTTGCGCACTTGCCTATTCATGAAAATATCCCCGAGATTAATGAAAACCTGGGTCTTGTTCATCGTGCCGCAAAGCAGATGTTGTCGAACGTGGAGAACCTGTTGGACCGACATGGACAGGGGATGCGGGGACCGCTTCAAAAAGAGGTTGTGTTTCTCAACGATATCGTATTGACAACGCTTAAGTGGAATAAACAGCAGGCAATAAATAAGAGCTTGAAGATTTATTTCACCGGCCAGCAAGAGAAAGTGCCTGTTCGTGTGGATGTATCTGCAATGCAACGGGTACTGGACAATCTCATTTCTAATGCCATCAAATATAGTTCGCTACATAGCAGTGTTTGGGTTGAGTTGCTTCGGCAGGAAGACGAGGTATGGGTGAGTGTGCGTGATGAAGGGCCTGGTTTAACGGATGAAGACTTGACGCGCGTTTTTGGCCGGCAACAGCGCCTCAGCGCAAAACCTACAGCCGACGAACATTCATCTGGCTATGGCTTGTACATCGTAAAGCAGCTTATTGAACAACACGGCGGACAAGTTGGCGTTGAAAGCGTGCTGGGTGAAGGTGCTGCTTTTTGGTTTAAAATATCTACAGCTGAATCATCGGAAATCAAAGAAGAACATTTGGCGGTTGTAGCCTGAGTGGTGATTTTAAAGTTTTCAGTGATCGGTGTTCAGTTGTCAGTTCTTAGGGTTTTTAGTAAAGCACAAAAGGCGATCTCAGGATCGCCTTTTGTGCTTTTGTTGTGTTGTGTTGTGTTGTGTTGTGTTGTGTTGTGTTGTGTTGTGTTGTGTTGTGTTGTGTTGTGTTTTGCTTGCAGTTATCTGATCAAAATGTTTTGAGGTTCAATTTCGTGGATTACTGCCATTCAACGTGGAGTGTAGCAGCCTGGCCTGGATTGCCTTCGTAGGATACAAAGTCGCGGTAGCCAGTGCCTGTTAAAGTAAATGCAATTGCATTGTTGCTGCTCCAGCCCGAGCGATTCACAATCTCCTGAACAATAGACGTAATATCAGGTGTTTGCTGTGCTGGCCCTGATTCTCCCACTGTACTCCAGGGTTCTGGTGACCAGAAGACAGAAGCGTTCGTTGTTGAACGAGATGAGATATTACGTCTGCTGCTTGAGAATGCAGAAGCATCGTTTGCATTGTGTCCTTTAATCGTAAGACTTGTTGGATCGCTAGACGCAGCATGTGTTGTTAGCTGGATGTATGCGTTGGTAATTGTTGCGCCTTGCGGAATGTTTGCTCCAGCGAAACGCAAGGCTGAATGCCATGAACTGCTGCCGTTGCCGAGGTAAATCTCTTCATATCCAAGATATACCTGTCCCCTGCTTGGGTTTTCTTCAGCGTCATCATTACCATTTGTGATCGTAAGGGCTACGGAGTTGTTGCCGCCAGATGTTGCCGGCGTCTCCAGGCTAAAGCCAGTGTTCAGCCACTCGATGTGCAACAGCGGCGCCTGATCTGGATTCCTGTCATAAGAAACTGCAGCTCGATCTCCTGACCCAGTCATCATGAGTGCCAGGCTATTGCCGGCTGACCAGCCAGACTGATTTACAATCTCTTGTATGACCTCGGCAATATCTGCTGTTCTTTGGTTGATTCCACTTTCTCCGGCTGAATTCCAAGATGCTGGATTCCAGTTCACCTCGTTATTGGTCAACGTGCGATCCGTGAGTGCGTTGTTTCTATAGGGAAATCCAGCAGATTGGTCGGAGGCTTCACCTCGAATAGAGATGTGTGTTGTACCGCTTGTAGCCCGATCTGCGGTGAACTGAACATAAGCGCTCGTAATGGTGGCTCCTTTGGGAATGTTAATTCCACTGTAGCGGAGTCCAACCATTTGACCATTGCTGGTATATTGTGGATCGTCTGCTAATTCCAGGTCTTGGCTTTGATTATAAAAAACACCACCTGTGGTAGATTGCTCGGCATCGTTGGCTGCATTCTGGATGCGTTTTTCAAAGATTTCTGTTTCAGCATTGCCAACCCAAACAGCCTGTGCTGTTGTGCTGGAGGGTAAGCCTACCACGAAGTCTTTGGATTCTTCAAGCAGTGCTTCGAGTACCTGTGCTGGTGTTGCATTCGGGTTATGAGCGAGGTATAGAGCAGCGGCTCCAGCTACATGCGGAGCAGACATGGATGTACCTGACATGGATACAGGTCTACCTGCGCCGTCATTAGATGGCTCAAGAGAAAGTATTGCTTCACCGGGTGCCAGAATATCAACAGCCGGCCCGAAGTTGGAGAAGCTTGAGAAGACCCCATTGACATCATAAGAACCAACGGTAATGGCATCGCGGGCATGAGCTGGCGTTACCTTTGAAGCATTGATTCCCTGATTGCCAGCAGCAACGACGAATACAATGCCGGCGTCGCTTGCTGCTTGTACGGCATGATCGAGCGCCGTATAGGTTTCCGTGCCGATGTCTTCGCCCAGGCTCATGTTGACAACCATTGGCCTGGATGGGTTGGCTTCTTTCTGGCTAATAATATGCTCCACTGCAGCGATTACAACGGATACATCCGTTTTGCCATCATCGTTCAACACTTTGTAATTATGAATGCGTGCACCAGGGGCAACGCCCACCAGTCCATCTTGGTCATCTTGGGCTGCCAATATGCCGGCTACGTGTGTGCCGTGTCCATCATAATCCTTTGCATCACCTGTCTGCGAAAGATCGCGAAAGTCGATAGACTCTACGATATCGAGCTCTTCATTGGTGACACCAGTATCAAGAATGTAAACATCAACATCTACGGCTCCTTGCCCGTCTCCAGATCTTGTCCAGCTATCTTTGCCGCCGATAGCAGCAACACTCCAAGGGATCATCTGGCCGGTTATTCCGCTTGCAGAAGAAGGCAGTGGTGTTTCAATATTGAAATCTGGCTCAAACCAAATGATATCCGGATCACTTTCCAGCAGGTTCAATAGTTCATTATAGTCGGCAAGGCCTTCCAGATCTTCGACTGTGATAGCAAATCCGTTAAACACTTCATCGTATTCAAACCGATCAAGGACTTTGTACCGGTCAAGAATTTTGTACCGATCTAGAATCTTATAACGATCGAGGACTTTTTGTGGCTCGACAGCAATGATCAATCCCAGGCCATTGCTTCCAGACTTGTTAGCGGTGCCACTTTTAACTGCACGATCGAGCAGAAATTGATGTCGGAATTTTTCGTCAGGGGCAGAAGCGAGATCTATAATATCTGAATCTTCTGAACCCAACATGCTATCACAGCCTTGAAGGAATGCCGGACTAAAGAAAAGGCATACAACGATGGCCAGGCTATACCAGCGTGTTCGGGGGGAAGTACGATTCATTTGCTACCGAAATTGATGTAGGTGGTACATCTTCGGAAGGTGAGGTAAATGCTGTCCTATTGGGGATAGGTGGTTTTGTTACCAATCACCCCCAGCACAAAGAGAATGCCGTAAGCGAAAAGCTGCTTAACGAGGCTGGAAAAGGATTAATATTGATACGTTTCTGTTCATGTGGTTTCGATATTACAATCATCCTTGAAAAAAGGTAATGGTCGATATAAAAGCATTGGCTTTGTTCGCGTAGTGATTTTCCATCAAATGGGTGTCTTTTGCTAAATATGAGTGAGGGGGCAATTGGGTGTATTCTGGTTTAATATTGCGACTATCTCAACCGATACAACCTGTAATCTTTGAACTCTCCCAACGACATTGCTTTCTCCATTGGGTATGCATAAGCAAAAATTCCTTAGGCTGATATACTGCTGCTTGCTGCTTGCTGCATTTGGAGACATCCTTTTGTTTGACCAAGTCGCATCGGCGCAGTATCTAAATCCAGAAAAGTCACTGACCCAGTATGTCCATAAATATTGGGATGCGGATGCTGGATTGCCTCAAGGATCTATAAATGCCATTGCGCAAACCGATGACGGTTACATCTGGTTTGGTACGCAAGAAGGGCTGGTTCGCTTTGATGGGATTAACTTCACTGTATTTGATACAAAGACGGTTGAGGTTTTCAAAAGCAACGACATCAGAATACTACAACTGGACAGTATCGGATCGCTTTGGATTGGTACACGCAATAGAGGCTTGGTGCGGTACAAGGATGGCGAGTTTGCGATTATTGCCAACCAGGATAGCCTGGAAGACAAGCGTATTACTGCTTTTGTCGAAAGTAATAAAGGACACTTTTGGGTAGGAACCGCTGAGTCTGGTTTAAAGCAGCTCAATAAAGGAAAAATCTCGAATGTTGCCGCCATTGAAGCTAAAAATATCACTGCGTTGCATGAAACGAAGGAAGGTGAACTTTGGATTGGCACGCGCGACGCCGGCTTGATTCGTTATGCATCAGGAGAGGTTAAGACTTTTACAACAGATGATGGTTTGGCAGGAAATGCCATTACGGCGCTGGCCAATTGTCGGCATGGTGGCTTGTGGATTGGAACGAAGGAATCGGGTCTCGCGCATTATCATGGCGGGGCCTTTTTCAGTACAACAATTGCTAATGGTTTACCCTCTGACAAAATCCTGTCACTCTACGAAGACCAGATAGGTAGTTTGTGGATTGGCACGGATCAGCGTGGGATTGCAAGGTTGATGCTTGACACAGCAGCAATGGAAGCCGGCGTTGATACGACAGCCATCAGTACAAAGCCGGAACTCCTGGCAGCAATACATGCATCTTTTCATGAAAATATGACCATCAGTTCCTTCTCTTCTGAAGAAGGATTGTCTTATGATGTTGCAAAAGCGTTTTTTCAGGATATAGAAGGAAACCTGTGGATTGGCACGGATGGTGGCGGAGCCAATATGCTAAGAGAAGGCAAGTTTACCACCTATACAAAACATCAAGGCTTGGTGGACGACTACATTTATGCCGTGCATGAAGATCTGTATGGCAACATGTGGTTTAGCACGGAGAAAGGGGTTACCAGGTTATCTGAGAACGAAACCACTTCGTTCTCTAAATCTGATGGGCTTGCCTCAGATTTTGTTATTTCCCTCGAAAGTACACGAGATAGTAGTGTGTGGCTGGGTACGTATGGAGGCGGGCTGAATCGATATCGAGGAGGTAAGTTTACGCAGTATACTTCAGAAACCGGACTGCCGGGAGACGCAGTGTTTGGTTTATACCATACGTCCAACGGAGACCTTTGGATAGGTACCGAGGGCGGAGCGGCCGTGTATAATGGTTCAGAATTTATCCCTTACACAGAAAATGAGGGACTGTCCAGTAATTACGTAACGGTAATGATGGAGCGCTCAGATCGGTCCGTTTGGATCGGGACCTACAACGCCGGCATCAATCGTATTGTGAAAGGAGAGATTAGTACCTTCACCACAGATGATGGCCTTTCAAATAATGCGGTCCTTTCCCTGTATGAAGATGATGAGGGTATTGTATGGGTTGGTACATACGGCGGAGGTTTGAACAGGATAGACGGAGACACCATCACGGTGTATACGACCAGGGAAGGGTTGTTTAATGACAATGTTGTACAGATACTTGAAGATGACGACGGGTATTTGTGGATGAGTTGCAACAAGGGTCTTTTCCGCGTCAGAAAAGATGAACTGAATGCGTTTGCCGCGGGCACTGTTGATAATATCCACTCTATCGTTTACGGGCTATCGGATGGTTTGAAGAGCAAGGAGTTTAATGGAGGTGTACAGCCGGCAGGATGGAAAGCCCGGGATGGCAAGTTGTGGTTTCCAACCAGCAAAGGTGTCGCTATGATTAATCCGAGCGACATTTTGCAAAATCATTTTCCTCCTCGCATGTTACTTGAAAATGTGCTGGTAGATGGTGTGGAAACATCCATTGAAAGTGGCGCTGAATTTTCTCCAGGCCAAAATAAAATTGAATTTCACTATGCCGGTCTAAGCTACATTTCTCCAAAAAATGTTCGCTACAAATATAAGTTGGAAGGTGTTGACAAAGACTGGGTAGACGCCGGCGCCAGGCGTGCCGCATATTATACAAATCTTGAACCTGGTCACTATACTTTTCGCGTTAAGGCTGAGAATAATGATGGCCTTGAAAGCAGAAGTGCTTCGGCGTATACATTTTACCTCAAGCCTTTTTTCTATCAAACGATCTGGTTTTATATATTCGCGATTTTGACCACCGTGTTATCAATTCTTGTTTTCTATCGATGGAGGGTTGCTCAAATAAAAGCGCATGAGCAAGAACTGGAAAAGCTGGTTGACCAACGCACCAGAAACCTGGAAGAACGAACTGCAGACCTGCTCAAAGCGCTCGAAGAAAACAAAGAAATCATTGGCATCACGTCGCACGATTTAAAGAACCCACTTGGTGGCATCATTGGTCTTGCAGATATACTGCTGGAAGATCTGGCGGAGCTTGAAACCGACAAGGTGGTCAACGATGGTATTGAGAATGTGCAGCTAGTAAAAGTAGAAGCTGAGCGCATGTTACGCATTGTAACAGATCTGCTTGATCGGCACCGTTCTGAAGAACTTCATCATCATTCCAAAGAGAATATAAATCTGGTAGATTTGGTCGCCGATTCCATCAGGAGAAATCAGCCGGCCGCTGATCATAAGGAGATCAATATTCATTACGATAACAGTTCTTTGTTGCTCGTTGAAATTGATGAGGATTCAATGCTTCGGGTCGCGGACAACCTGATCTCCAACGCAATAAAATACAGCCCGCAAGGGACGAACGTTTGGATCTCGCTTACGACAGGAGATAACTGGGTACGGTTTAATGTGCAGGATGAAGGGCCGGGCCTCACCGAAGAAGACAAGCAAAAAGTGTTTGGTAAAATGCAGCGCTTGAGCGCTCAACCAACCGCCGGCGAACATTCAACAGGACTTGGATTGTTTATCGTGAAGCAACTAATGGACGAGGTAGGTGGTGAGGTTGGTGTGGAAAGTGAATTCGGAAATGGCGCTTGTTTTTGGATACAAGTCCCGCTCCTGAATTCATTTGTAGGCGTTTAAGTATATTGATTTAAGTTTAATAAATATATATACTTAAGCATTTTTATTGTCATTTCTATTTTGCTACTTCCTCACTCACTTCTTTGGCTTCGTCTTTCGCGTCTTCCTTGGCAATATTCATGATGTTGTACGCATCAGACAGCGACTCAACATTTTGTACGATCGCCCGAAGTTTGCCTGAATTGCTTTCTTTTAGCACGTATCGGTTCGGAAGATCATTCAAGCGTTTAAGGAGCGGCTGGAATATGATCTCGTAAAAATATTGATCAGCCTTTTGATCCGGGAAAACAAGGAAGAGTCGCTGGTTCTTAAAGACCAGTTTAGTAAGCCGCAATTGCTGAGAGATGTTTCTCATGTGCGTGGCCATAATGAGGTGGTCGACTTCTGCCGGCAAAGGCCCAAATCGGTCTTCCATTTCAGTCCTCATTTCATCAAGTGTACTGGTGTCTGGTGCTTCGCTAAGCCGGCGATATAGATTGAGTCGTTCGACGCTATTTGAAAGATATGACTCTGGAATGTAGGCATCCTCTTCCACGTCGATAATGGTGTCGCTTGTTGGCGGTGGTGGCGCATCTTTGAAGAGGTTTTTGAATTCCTCCGAGCGCAGCTCCTGCACAGCCTCATCGAGAATGCGATGGTACGTTTCATACCCGACATCAGCGATGAATCCGCTTTGCTCTGCGCCGAGCAGATTACCGGCGCCGCGTATATCCAGGTCTCGCATCGCAATGTTGAATCCACTTCCCAGCTCACTGAATTCTTCGACGGCCTGGAGTCTTTGTTTGGCTTCTCGTGTGAGGGTGTGAATGGATGGGACGAGGAGGTAGCAAAAGGCTTTCTGGTCTGACCGCCCTACCCGCCCGCGAAGCTGATGAAGATCTGCGAGGCCAAAGTGATTGGCTCGGTTGATAATCATGGTGTTGGCATTCGAGATGTCGACACCCGACTCCACGATGTTTGTACTTACGAGCACATCAAATTTGTGTTGGATGAAGTCGGACATCACCCGCTCTAACTCCGCCGGCTTCATTTGTCCGTGCCCAACTTGCACACGAATATTGGGAATGAGCATACGGATCATCCCAGACATTTCTTCGATAGATTGGACCCGGTTATGCACAAAGAAGACCTGCCCGCCCCGGTTCGTTTCGTGGAGAATGGCGTCGCGAATAAGGTCTTTGTCGAACGTATGGATTTCTGTGATGATGGGCTGCCGGTTTGGCGGAGCGGTTGTCATGATCGACAAGTCTCGCGCGCCCATCAATGAAAACTGCAGGGTTCGAGGAATGGGTGTTGCGGTGAGGCAAAGCGTATCAACTTCAGCCCGTAGTGATCTCAGCTTTTCTTTTGCAGAAACACCAAACCGTTGTTCTTCATCGATGATCAGCAGCCCGAGATCTTTAAACGCAATGTCTTTTGACAGGAGCCGGTGTGTGCCGACGATGATGTCCAGGGTGCCGGCTTTTAATCTTGCAAGTGATTCCTTTTGTTCAGCGCTGGTTCGGAAACGAGATAACTCGCCTACTTCGATCGGGAATTGGTTGAGTCGCTTGGCGAAGGTCTTGGCGTGCTGTGAGGCAAGAATCGTGGTTGGGACAAGGATCGCTACCTGCTTGCCATCTTGTACAGCTTTGAATGCTGCACGAATGGCGATCTCTGTTTTGCCAAAACCAACATCTCCACACACGAGCCGGTCCATAGGGATCCCCTGCTCCATGTCTCTTTTAACAGCCTCTGCGGATGTTCTCTGATCGGGAGTATCCTCGTATTGAAAAGATGCTTCAAGCTCCCGCTGCCAGAGGGTGTCTTCTTTAAACGCGTAGCCATTGGATGCTTTACGTTTTGCATAAAGGTTGATGAGATCACGCGCAATGTCCTTGACACGCTTCTTTGTTTTGGATTTGACGCGTTCCCATTGCCCGGATCCAAGCTTGGTAAGCCTGGGTTGGTGGCCTTCTTTACCGGTGTATTTGTGCAGTTTGTAGAGGGCATTGACGTTAACGTAGAGCACGTCGCTGTCGCGGAAGAACATCCTGACAGCTTCCTGTTTTTTGCCTCGTACAGTTATTTGCTGCAAGCCGGCAAACTTCCCAATGCCATGATCGATATGAACAACGAAGTCGCCAGGCGTCAGATTGCGCAACTCTCTCAGGCTAATCCCGCCATGCTTCTTGCGTTGCTTTCGGTTTGTAGGGCGATGGAAACGATTGAAAACCTGGTGGTCTGTATACAGGGCCAGACCGATAGAAGGAATCAAAAAGCCTTCGTGCAAAGATTCAACCTTGAGTTCTAGCTGTCCCCTTTCTACTTCGTCTTCAAGGATTTCATAGAGACGCGCTTCTTGTCCTCTGTTGTCGCAAAGGATAAAGGTGTTGATTTGCTGAAGATGATTTTCCTGAATGTTGTTGCGGAGGTGCTGAATGCTTCCGTTGAAAGGGGGTTGAGGTTTGCTGTCTGCGCTTATGATTTCATCTGCTGTGGCCAAAGAGAATGTGCCGAGCAAAATCTGCGGGTGCAGAAGAAAGGCGTGCTCAAAGGTTTTGGGGTCTACGTATTTGGCATCAGGAGGCAGCGAATGCTCAGGTAGACGCTCAGCTGTTTTTAGTTCTTCGTAGGTATCCTGTGCTTTTTGAAACAAGACCTCAGCCTGTTCTTTGAGGCCGGCGCTGTCAAAAAGGGCAATGGTTGTATCGCTCGGGAAGTAAGAGAAAATCGACTTGAAAGCATCGACCTGATTCTTCCGGGAAAGGGAGCTGTCGAGGTTTGGAATAAGTCGTGCAGCCTTGAGCCGGCTAATAGAACGCTGGGAGTGCACATCAAATTCGCGTATTGAATCGATCTCGTCACCGAAGAATTCTATCCTTGTCGGATAGGTGCCGGCAAAAGGAAAGACGTCTACGATGCCACCCCTTAACGCAATTTCTCCCGGAGCCTCAACAAATTCTACGGGCTTAAAGAGCTGTTGAACAAGCCGTTCAAAGAGCGCTGTTGGTGAGGCTGTTTCCCCAACTGAAATCGTTTGGGTTTCTTGCTGTACGTTTTTGGCTGCCGGCACTTTCTCATAAGCGGCCTCCATACTGGTTACAAAGATACCGCTGAAGCCGGCTGTGAGCTGCTGCAGCACATCTGCTCGTGCAATGATGGAGTTGGCATCTGCCATTTGCTCCGGATCATAAGGCTTGAGCCCGGATGGCTGTAGCGACAAAACCGGAAAGCCCTCCCCTCCTACTTGCTCCAGATCGCTAACCAAATAAGCTGCCGCATCTGCGTTAGGCAGAATGCAGATTAAAGGCAGTTTCTTTTCCTGCTGTATCCACGCGAGGACAAAGGCCGGCATTGATCCTGCCAATCCTTTAAGCTGAACAGACAACGGAGTATCAGGCTCCAGCCGGTCTATCCATGCCTCCAGTGCTGCAAAGAAGGGCAGTTCGTGTATGCTATGTTGGATTGATTTTAAAGACACGGCTACAGCTGTAAGTGTTTAGGTGATTGCTCTCATGGCTAGCAGGGAGGCCGTTTGGGCTCAACCACGTATAAGTACGAAAGGCCGTAACCCTCTTTTGAGCGTTACGGCTTAACCAGTTTTGCCCCTTTCAAACGACTGTTTATCGGATAAAGTTCAGCCAATCTTCGGGCGCGCCCATGCAGCAGTTTTGCCTGGGTGTTCCACGTGGAACAGTCGGTTTGTTTTGGTGAGGAAAATTCAGTGCTCGCAAATTGCCGACGCAGTGTTCCACGTGGAACACCCTCTTGCTAAAGATCTATGCTGAAAGAGATCGAAGTTGAAAGAGATCGAGAAAATTCCTGATGGCGGCGGTGTATGAACTGGGTCGCGGGTGTCTTTTGTGTATGGCTTCACCTTATCAAAAAGATGCCGAGAGATTTGGACTTGAGAAATTCAGAAAGAACGCGTTACGGTTTTCTTTCAAGGATTATATGGGATGCTGCGCACCTGGAAAACGTATGTCGGTACATTGAGAGGAATCCTGATGAATGGCGTGGAGCCTGATCAATGGAGAGTCTGTCCTCTGTTTTTCGTCGAGGTTTTCTTTGGCACCGTGTGGGAGATTCGTGAATCTCCCCTGTTCTGTGGTTTTGGTTTGTCGCCGAGGTTTCCTTTATCCCTGGATGGCCTGCCGGACGAAACCATTGGCGTTGGCTAAACGCTCCTGTGCTTCGGCGGGTGTGACGTTGGCGAGGATGACGACGAGGGCGCGCTTTACGTGCCCGTCTACAGATTCCAGGACGCGGGCTGCTTCTTCGTACGCTACACCAGTTACCATCATGACGGTTCGCTTGGATCGCTCGACGAGCTTGGCGTTGGTCATCTGCAGGTCCACCATCATATTCTCATACACTTTGCCCATTCTGACCATGGCTGTTGTGGTGATCATATTCAAGATGAGTTTTTGCGCTGTACCGCTCTTCATTCGTGTTGAGCCCATAATGACCTCGGGGCCAACAACGGCACACATGGCTACGTCAACATCGATGTTAAATGTGGCGCGAGGATTACAGGTAAGAAAGAGTGTTTTGCAGCCCAGAGACCGTGCATGTTTCACTGCACCAATCACGTAGGGCGTCCGCTGGCTCGCAGCGATGCCACAGACGACGTCTCCCGCCGTTACGCCGGCTTCCTCTACATGGGCCGCCCCGTTCTCCTCGAGGTCTTCAGCGCCCTCCTGGGAGCGAAATACAGCTTCCATGCCTCCGGCAATCAATCCCTGGACCATTTCGGGCGGTGTGCCATAGGTTGGCGGGCACTCGGAGGCGTCCAGAATGCCCAGGCGACCGCTGGTGCCGGCGCCGGCATAGAACAAGCGTCCCCCCTGCTCAAATGCATTCACAACAATTTCCACCGCCTGCTCGATATACGGCAGCTCTTTGCGGACCGCGATAGGGACTTTGTGGTCTTCTGTGTTAATCACTTCAAGAATCTCGCGAATGCTTGAGGTGTCAAAGTTGGTAGACGCTGGATTGCGTTGTTCTGTGGCGAGTTGTTTGATCTGGTTAAACAGCGAGGATTCCTGCATGAAGTGATCTTTCGTTTAGCCTGATTTTTTGCAGGCATTTTGTCAAAAATGAACCGGGCTTTATTTAGCGCGCTTTTTTATTGAGCAGCCCGTAAATTCGTGCTGCTTCTCCGGGGCTAGCTATAAGGATTCATCTGGATTGCGCAATCAAAGCAATCCGGGTAACCGAGGTTCCTGTTAATGTCCATGGTACGCATTGTATTTGATAAATCTGTATTTGATAAATTTGTATCCGATAAATATTGCCGGCCTGAATAAAGCCCGCTCGTAGCTTAGCCCATGATCATTAATCATCTTCGCCTCATTTCTTTTCGTGCACACGAAGAATCGAGCCCTGCGTTTGGTCCGAAGGTGAATCTCATTTATGGCCCGAATGGCGCCGGCAAAACAAACATCCTTGAAGCGATTCACTACCTGGCTTTGTCAAAGAGCTTTCTCAGTGCTACAGATGGTTATGCGCTACGCAAGGGCGCTGCTTTTTTTGAGCTTGAAGGTAGTTTCGCAGGTACACATCGTGCTGGACTCAATGTGCGGCTGGCCTACATGCCCGAGGAAGGCAAGCGGATGTTTATCAATAAATCACCGCTGGAGCGGTTGGCCAAGATCGTCGGACAAATTCCGATCGTTGTCTTTGCGCCATCTGACCAGGCATTAACCGCCGAGGGGCCCGATGTACGCCGGCGCTTTCTAAATAACATTCTCAGCCAGGCGCGTCCTGTTTACCTGGATGATCTCATGAAATATCGCCGGGCCCTGAAGCAGCGAAATGTTTTGCTCACACAGTACCGGCGCACGCGCTCATTGGCGCGAGAAGTTCTCAGTTCATGGGATGCAGAATTGATTAGGCTGGGCAGTCGTGTAATCTTGAGCCGGCTGCGATTTGTACACGTGTTTTCTGATTTTCTGGAAGAGGCATACGAGCGGATTGATTCGGTAAGTGAGCATCCCCATATGCGCTATCGTGCAATCGACCAGTTTGATCCGGAAGCGGATGAGCAGGCCATTCAAGAAGCCTTTATGGCCAAGCTACACCAGTCCTCCAAAAGGGAGCTTGAGCTTGGCCGAACAATGGTGGGGCCGCATCGTGATGAGTTGATCTTTACGCTCAATGATCTTGAAGTCAGGCGATACGCATCCCAGGGACAGCACCGGACCTTTGGTATGGCCTTGAAGCTGGCGCAGTACTTTTATCTCAAAGCGCAGATCGATGAATCCCCCATTCTCCTGCTCGATGATCTGTTTGGCAATCTGGATGAAACGCGAACACAGGTCTTTCTTGAGTTGCTGGATTCCGATGTGATTGGCCAAAGTATCATCACCGCTGCGCAACGGGCACCCTTTGATAAAACGCTATCCTTTGGGACGGATGATAATCGGGCGTTGTATGTTGACGCCGGCCAGGTATCAGCTGCCCCAATCCTCCCTAATGATTTTGCTGCATAGCTCCCCCCCCCAGCTTTTTTCTTGTCCCGCCATTCAATCAGCTAGCCTTTTGCTTCCCAATCACTGTGGTAGAAGCATCCCTGCAGGAACCGAAGGTGGATGTGACAGAGTATCATTCCCTCCCACGTAGTCTGCAAGTGAGATCTTGCTGTCTCTCGATCACCCTGAGCCCACCAGAATCGAGCCTGTGCAGGTATCAAAAAACATCATGTCGCACATGTTTTAGACATATAATCTTTGTGTCACTGTTGCAAGTCGCGTAACCATATTGCTTGGAAAAACGCTAGTTTATATCGAAAGCTTTTAAATAGAATTAATTAGGCACGCAAATGAAGGCAGTCAATAGGATGCAGTCCTGGACTTTATTCCTAATCTTTATCCTTGTTGGGACAGGATGTGTTTCAGTAGAGAGAAGTCTGGTATCGGGAAGAAAAAGAGCGTATGGCTATACCTGGCAGCAGGAAGTTGAAATAGGTAAAGAAGCGGATCAGTCTATCATCGCGCAGTATGGAGTGTACGATAATCCAGCGCTCGCGAAATATATCACAGATCTTGGCGAGGAGCTGTTGGCAGTGAGTCACCTGCGCCGGCCGGATACACCGGCTGAAATGAAGAGCACACCCTTCACCTTTCGGTTACTTGATAGTCCCGTAGTTAATGCCTTTGCATTACCCGGCGGCTACGTCTATATCACCAGAGGTTTGCTGGCGCATCTGGATAATGAAGCACAGTTGGCTGTAGTGATCGGCCACGAGATTGGTCACGTTGTGGGCCGGCACGGATCCAAGCGTGCGGCAACACAGCAGTTCGGACAGCTTGGCGTCATTTTGGGTGCTGTTGGTGCACAGAGTGTGTTTGGTGGAAACGCAGGGCAGGAAGTACTCAACACGGCTGGTACAGCTGCGAGCTTGCTGTTTCTTAGTTACGGTAGAGACGACGAAAGAGAGTCGGATCGCCTCGGCGTAGAGTACGGAGCAATGGAAGGATATGACTCTGCTGAAGGCGCAGAGTTTTTCCGCTCACTGAAGCGGCTGAGCGACAAAGCCGGCCAGAGTATCCCCAGTTTCATGTCTACACATCCCGATCCCGGGGAACGCGAGAATACGATTAAGGAAATGGCAGCTGAGTGGAAAACGCAGCTACAAATGAATCGGATTGAAGCCAACGAGTATCTTGCCAAAGTAGACAACATGGTGGTTGGAGATGACCCACGCCAGGGCTATGTAGAGAATGGCATGTTTTATCATCCGGAATTGAAGTTTCAATTCCCGGTGCCTTCAGGGTACACGGTAATTAACCAGCCATCACAAGTTGCTCTGGTTGATAAAGATCAGAAAGCCATCATGGTGTTCACGATTGCCTCCGAAGTGAAAACCGCTGCAGACGCCGGCGCCAAGTTTGCAGCACAGGAAGGCATTACGGTCATCAGCCAGAAGGCGGCAAGCATTAATGGCCTGAGTGCATATGATGTGTCTGCTAAAGCCGCTGATGAGCAAGGCACCGAATATGAACTGGCTGCTCGCTACATCGAATACAGCAATAATGTGTACTCCTTTCTTGCGTATACAGGAGCCAGCACTTTTGATACCTACAGTCGCGGCTTTTACAGCACGCTGGATGGATTCCGTACCCTTACCGATCAAAGCAAGATCAACGTGCAGCCGTCTCGCCTGGATGTAATTACCACGCCACGCGCCGGCACCCTTAGTGCGTTCCTGCCGTCAACCTTGCCGAGAAACTTTACGATTGAAGATATTGCTATCATCAATCAGGTAGAGTTGAACGAAACCATACCGCAAGGCACAAGGATCAAGATCCCTCGATAGCAAGTCGAAAATTAAAAGCCAAAAGCTAAAATCTGTGTTCAATTTTAGCTTTTGGCTTTTTACTTTTACAGCGTTTTTATGTCCAATTTCAGTCCTGGCCCCGTCCGTCTTACAACCATTGCTTTGCGGGTCCACCATATGGACAAGATGGTTGCTTTTTACACAGAGATATTCGGCGCTGAGTTCAGAGCGGTCGATACTTTCGGACTCGCTTCTCAATTTGGTGAAGTGGCCGGCATCACGTTAAAATTTGTACCTATACGGGAAGCGGCAGACTTTGAGGGATTCCCCTCCCATCAACTTGGTTTTGAAGTTGAAGATGTGCAAGAACTAATAAAGTTGGCTACAACACTTGATGGCCGGCAAGAAGGAGAATTGCTAAACGACAACGGAAACCTCCACGCCGCCGTTCGTGACCCGGATGGAAATACGATTGAGCTTTATCAGGCTGCCTGATGTTGAACTGAGAAAAAGAAAGCTTGGGGATGGGGAAGACGAATATTGGTTGCTGGCTTTCTTCGTGTCTTCTCAGCCCCTTGTCAAAAAGCTAAACTGTATGGATTAAGGAAACGCTGCTCCTACCACGCTGCACTGCCACACAGCCTTAGCACACAGCTTTACCACACAGCTCTTCGAATAGGCACTTCTGGATTCGACCACAAGACGCGGTATTTGACGCCTTGCCGGCTTCCGCTGGTCATTTTACCAACCATTCCACCCAGGATGCCCATGCCCATACCGCCGAGTACAGCAATCGTACTCTTCTCTTCTGGTGGTGCATCGCCACTCAAGCCAAACATAACGCCCATCGAAGCGCCGGCTAACATGCCCATGCCAAAGCCGTTGTTTCTACGGACAACTGTTTCTCTAACTTTGATATCAATGACTTCCTTTGTAGGGATGGTCACGAAGCTGCCCGAAGAGACATCTCTCCAGGAAGTGTGCGATGGTGTGATGTTTAATTGCCGGGCAGCTGCAGTTCGTCCGCCAAAGTGGTGAACGTACAATATCTGGTTTGTGGCAATCTGATTTACAGACGTCATCGTTTGCCGGCCACTGTCAAGTGGTTGTAGCTGTAGACAGCCGGCGCATGTTAGCATGATAAATATAGGAGCGAGCGTTTTCATGGGTCTCTATACCTTGGAAAAGTTTGGGGAAAACACACTTATTCCATAGGGAGTAAGCTATCCTTGGCCTCAAACATCTTTGCGCAGATTCCAATCTGACCATCAAGGCGTACCATTGTCCGGCAATTCGAATCTTGTTTGCCGGTTTTTAATACGCACTAAGCTTCATGCACGGGGGGGAAGTAAATCACAGATATAACCATGGCAAACTCCCAGTCAATTCAATGCTGAAGCTAAAATGGAGGGCGATGGTCATGTGTTCAGATACCGCAGCTGGTTTTCCCGATTGGAAAATCCAGATCACATATCATTTATAAACGAGCGGTTGTGCGCGGGATCTTGAATGGGTTAGTATATCCGTTGCAAGTCTTTTTGAGACAGGCAATCCGGGTTAAAACGACTTCCCAAAATCGCGCCAAAAATTTCTCGGGCCTCCAGGAATAGCATTCCCTAGGTGGGTATTTTCGGCCGAGGGTTTAAAAGCTTGAGGATCGTTGATACTTTTTCACAAGTTTCCTGGTGGATTGGCGTTTGATATGCTGTAATCAGACAAGTTCGATCTTCAAGGCACCCCCAGGGCAATTGCATTTAAATAGTGCTGATTATAAACAATTAACAGGTCTCGCCTTAGACCTAGACAAATCAGCAAAGAAGTGCGCGGGGATATCCCATCAAATGCGTGGCGTTGTGAGCTGGCCTTTTATCGAAGCGTT
>JBGCEN010000300.1:0-17724 GCA_045106435.1 Rhodothermales bacterium | reverse complement strand
ATCATTACTGATGGCAAAGTGACGGCCTTTCGTGTGAATTGCAAAGTTACCTTTGTGATCAACTAAGGTATTTCTTGAGGAGAGATTGAGGGAATAGAGCGTCGGTCAATGTATTTGCTCTGAACCCTCTTTCTCTCTCTTCTTTATTCGAAGCTGAGGGTAAAGTGCGATTGCGCTAAAAGTTGATCGTGTAGAAATTGATAGGGAGAGGGGAAGAAAGGACGATTACGATATGTATGGTATTCCTGTCAAATGCATGCATATCCCGAGCAGGTTTTTATCCGATTGAAAATGGGCTTGCTAAAGCCTGGAGCAAGTCCTGAATAATTTGAAATATTACCCATTTCTGGATTTTCAATTCGAGACGCTATCCATTTAGATAACGTCGAGCTACGGCTTAAGCAGTTTCTGGTAGCCGGCCTTGTTGCTCAGTGTTTCGATAGCAGAAGCATACTGAGGATCTAATGCAAGAGATGCTTCTGTTTGGGCAGAGTCCCCGTAGTACCGAGCAAGGATCTGCACCCGAAGCCTTTCTTTGAGCCGGTCCTGGTGGCGTTTGAAATCTGTCGACTTTTCTTTTTTAACGGCTTCCTGCAACGCTTCCATTTCGTCAGCTACATCCTTGTATCCAATCTTGGATAGGTTTTTTGCAAGCTGTTCAGCAGCCATTTCAGCCTCGGTTCTGTAAGAAAAATCTTGTTCGTTCAACCACGATTTGAATTGCTCAAGTATGGCATTGTTAACCGTGAAATCAGCCGGCACGGATGTGTTCGAAGCAGCAAAATGGTTTGCGAAGAAGAAAAATGCAGCCTTGCGTATGAGCGCTTGTTCGAGCTCGCTTGATTGGCCCAGAGGTACGCTTACATCGGGCTCGATGCCTCTTCCGTCTTTTACCATTCTGCCGGCAGCAGTTTTAAATTCTTTACGGAGTGAATCTGCGATCTCAGAGAATTTACCGTCGTGTAATTTGTAATCAATGGCCTGGATGCTTCTACCGCTTGGTGTAAAGTATTGAGAGGTCGTTATTTTAAGCGAAGTGTTGTAGGGTAACGGTTTAACAATCTGAACAAGCCCTTTGCCAAAAGAAGTGGTACCAATTACAACGCCCCGGTCCAGGTCTTGAAGGGCGCCGGCTACAATTTCACTGGCGGATGCACTCATACCGTTAATGAGCACCGCAACAGGCAATTCTGGCAGCACCGGATTCATTTTGCTATTATAGCTGCGCTCTGTTTGCGGTAGCCGGCCACGTGTTGATACGATGACGGAGCCTTTGGGGACAAAATATTCTACGATTTTAACCGCTTCATCCAGCAAGCCGCCCCGATTGTCTCTGAGATCAATGATCAATCCAGTCAATTCGCGTTCTTGCTGCATTTGCTCAAAAGCCTCTTTTACTTCGTCGCCGGCTTCTCTGGCAAATCGCGCGAGTTTTATGTACCCGATTTTTTTATCCACTCCGTCTCCGATATAGCCAAAATGGGTAACATTTTTAAGCTGTACTTCCTCACGCGTTAACAGGAAATCGATAGGTTCAGGGATGCCCTCTCGAATAACTGATATCTCAACAGCTGTACCTGGTTCTCCTCGCAAAACGTTACGTACATCGGTAAACGACATGTCGCTCGTTGATTGGCCGGCGACGTCAGTGATGACATCTCCCGTCTTGACGCCCTGTAGATAGCCGCTTGTCCCTTCTGTCGGTGAGATGACGATCATCTTCCCGTTCCGTATCCCAACGTTGAGGCCTACCCCACCATATCGTCCGCGGGTCATGATGTCGATATCGCCGTTATCTGCTTCATCGAAAAAATTTGTATACGGATCCAGATTGGTAAGCATCGCATCAATGCCCGATCGCATGAGCGTTTCCGGGTTGAGCTCATCGACATAGTCTACCACAAGCTGTTCGTAAATCGAGCCGAAAATCTGGAAGTTTTTTCTTAACGCAAAATATTCATCGTCATTGGGCATCCAGAAGCCGGCAAGGAAGCCAATAATAAGTACACAGGGCAGAGAGAGAAGAAGATAGACGCGTTTTGGGGTCTTCATTCGTGTCGCCGGTTTGAGCGTTGTCAGGACGTGTATTAGATTAGTCGTTCCTTTTACTGACGGACTCGAAAGCGCTACGTTCCAATGCGGGTCCGAGATTGTCCTTTTAGACAATCTCGGGAATATCGAACACCCAACAAGGAATGTCCAATTTCGAAGAGCTGTTTATTCTTATCTGGTTGCGAATTACAAGCCTCAGCAACCTCAAGGTCCGGCATTATCCATTCAAAAAACTCTACAGATCGGATTTAAGCACTTAAAAAACCTTCGAAATTGGACATTCCTTGTTGGATGTTCGACATTCGAGGCTTTGTCCATTTGGACAAAGCCGACCTTAATCGCCTATAAAATGAATGCCAGTACCCCGACCACCGATGCCGGACAAGTTGTAGACGAACTTGAGCATGACATATCTACCCAGTGAGTTGATCTGTTCTTCTCGAATGTAGTTGCCGGTATTGGAATAGTTGACGCTAACATTTTTGTTTAACAAATCGACGCCTACCAGTTTTATTTCTGCTTTTTCGCGCATAACCATGCGGGATATTTCTGCTCTCCACACGGGGATCTGTTGTCCGTTGCCAAAAACTTCATCGGCAAATACCCGATAGTCCAATCCTGTAGAGAAACTCCATACGTTTCCTGGTGAATAGCCAAGCTCGCTGTAAAAGGTTTTGTTTAAATAATTCTGACTCAGTCCCGGGTTTAGCGAATATTTAGTTACGTTAAAAGTAAGGCGCGTGCCAATCATGGCGTCAATCAGGTCTTTATTTCGATTTTGCAGCTTGAGGTCGATCGATTGGCGAAGTATGCTGGATGCATTCTCTTCATTGTTGATGAAGGTAAACCCACGGTTGTACATGGTTTGCGTTGATACATTGATCTTCATGCCAAGGGGGCGAAGGGGCGTTCCGAAGTTGAAATCGCCAGACAACATCCAGTCACCGTCTACATTGGTAGATGATATAGACTGTCTCAACTGTTCATCGATGGTGCGGGTGCTGGCAATTTTATCGGTTGTGTATCGTGCTCGCAGATATCCAAAAACATTGGTGAAAGAAAACTCATCGAAGAGCATAAAATGAATGGTGCCACTGTGACTGTATTCAGGTTTCAGATTTGGATTTCCTACGTAGATATAAAGCGGGTCGCTGTTGTCAGCAAAAGGCTGTAATTCTCTCATCGACGGTTCACGCGTAGAAGCTCGGTAGCGTAGTTCCAGACTTTTGCTCCCTGTAAATTGGTGTCTGTAAGATGCGGAAGGGAGAACCCTGGATGAGCTATTCTTAATCGTGACGTCTTCGTCCTGAATATCACCTTTTAGTTGAGCTTGCTGTAAATCAACACCAATGCTGAATGAGCCGGAGGATTTGTTAAACTGGAGGTTGAAGCCACCTGAGTTATAGGTGTAGGTTTGTTTTAGGGCTGCACTCAGCAGATCGTTTATTACATTAACGCCGGCCAACTGATCAAAGATTTTTTTGTCCTGGTCCGCGCTATTTTGCCGGCGCTCTGCGTGAAACTCAATGTATCTTTTGGACCCGAGGGGTTCTGTCCATGAGAGCTTTAACTGATTGGTAAACCTGCTGCTTAGCTGAGATTGTAGCTGGAAAAGCTCATCACTCGACATCACATTTCCCAAATTGTCATAAAAAGTGTTCAATGCCTCAAGATTACCGCCTGAAGTACCATCTTTCAAGCTGCCTCGGGCTTCAGCTATCAATGCGCGCCCGTGTTTTGCAAGCTTCTTGCGGTAAGTGAGCCTGGCCGTCCCACTGTTTTCATCTCCATTTGAGATATAAGAGGTGGTATTTTCATTAACCCTGTTTAAGTCGGTATTGCGTTCATCCCGGGTGCTTTGATTGTCAAGATCGGACTGGCTCGCCTGAAGGTTTGCGCGTAATCTGAAATCCTGACTTTCGTCTAACTCGTGCTTCAGGTTCAGGCTCAATCTGTGGTTTTGCGTGCGCAAGTCCTGAAGAGAAGTTCTGAAAGAACTGGAGGCACTGGATGTACCTGTCAGTTGTTGCTGGTTTTCAATCCTGTCCTGCAAATTGTCAATGCCATTAAAAAAATAGCTGCTCTGAATGGAGGTTTTTGCATTGAAATCGTGGTTGAAGTTCAGGCCGGCGGCTCTTGTCAGCGAAAACCCATCACTCGCACCGTTACTCATTGATAAATCGCTGGCATTAAATCCGCCACTCATCAAGGTTTGAATTCCGCCCATTAAACTGACAAGGTTTCCCATGGAAAAACCCTGTTCGTTGATGTTGTTCATATTACCTATGAACGATAATTGCGTTGTGGGGCTGAATCGATTTATGTTGGCTTTTCCTTGATATCTGCTGGTCAGTTCATCGTCGCCTAAGCCCCCACTGACGTTGCCAAAATAGCCTTGTTTGCTGTCTTCTTTGAGCGCCAGGTTGATTGTTCTGGATTCTTCCCCATCTTCTATTCCGGTGAATTCAGCCATATCGGATTGTTTGTCGTAGACTTGTACTTTATCTACGGCGTCTGCTGGTAAATTCTGCGTAGCGATTCTTGGGTCGTTGCCAAAAAATTCCTTCCCGTCAACCAGTACTTTTTCTACCTCTTCTCCCTGGGCTCTAATGGTGCCATCTCGTTCTACTTCGACACCCGGTAGTTTACGTAGCAAATCTTCGACATTTGCGTTTGGGCGAACGTTGAAAGCGGCAGCATTGTACTCAAGGGTGTCTTGTTTGATAAGCATGGGTACATGGTCTGCCGTTATAACCAGGGCGTCCAGTTCTGTCAATGCCTCTTTTAACTGGATATGCCCGGTATCTAAATCGCCTTCGTTCAGGGTAAGAGGGGCATTGTACGATGCAAATCCAACGAAAGTGATTTGCATCTGATAGGTGCCGGCCGGCACGCGGCGCAACTGGAATGCTCCATCTGATCTGGTAATGCCGTAGCTAACCAGGGTTGAATCAGAAGATTCCAGTAGCATCACCGTCGCGCCGGCGAGGCCCATGTTCAGTGAGTCTGTTACCACGCCGGAAACGGTATGCTTACCGGATTGGGCTTGAGCGGACAGGGTGAACCCAATCAGGCATAAAAAGAGCAGGGGCAGTCTGGCTGAAGTCATCGTGGTTGTTTTTTAGCGGAAAAAATGGTCCAGGTATGCTGCCGGCATTGTGCACCGGTAAGAGGAGAAGAACCTGTACCTTAATTTCTCGTGCGGATGACAAATCTATTGCCGCCTGAGTTGACTTCCATCTCTTTCATTTTTTCCGCTACGATGGCATTAAACTCAGCTTTGGTTACTTTTTTGCCCTTTTTAGGCGGCGTGATTATGCCTTTTTCAATGGGGCCCAAAGAGAGTTCTTGTGCGACATAGCTCCGCTGCCCATCATCAATGTTGAGGACAAGTATCAGTCCTGGCAGTCCACCTGTCCCGGGGCCGGCTGGCACGCTGATTTCGGGGGTGAACCATGCTTCATAGGTTGTGCTGTCTACTGTTGCTGTGGCTTTTTGGCACATATACCCAAGAAACTCACTTTTTTCATTGCCAAGCCGCCAGGATATAGTGGAGGCCTCGTCTTCAATCAAAAATACGCGACCCATAAAATCACGCTTTTGAATTTTCCGGTCTTCATTGAAGTCGAAGAAGAATTCATTTTCTTCGCGATTCATCTGAATCCGGATCATGCCACTTTGTCCGGGCATATTTACTTCATCTTCAGTAGGTTCTGGTGCATTTTTCAAAAGTGCAGCCGATTCATTGAAGTATAGGATTTGGGTATTCGTCCGCGAGTTAGGGATCTCGTCGGCCATATGGGCCATCTCCGGAGGAAGCTCAATGTCTAACTTGATCACTTCTTCGTAAGTAACCGTGCCTTCCTGGGCATTGGCGGTAGGTACATGGTAGATTGCAAGCAGTAAAAGCAAAAGATAGCTTGTGGACCGGAGCGCACGTTTTACAGTACTTTTCTTTGGAGTGTTTTCCATAAGTATTTTTTTCATTTCAGCAGCTTTCAATTAGGGATGAAAATGTACTCGGTGCTATTTTCGTTCTGGTTGCTACGGTACAGCATTGCCAACAGACGTTAACAAAGGTGTTAAACAATGTTAAAATGCGTTAAAGGATTGAATCTTAACATGAAGTGAAGCCATCTAACGGATATGAAAATGCATCAACTAAGATGGACTTTTGGCCTTGCTGCGCTGGCAACTCTTGCGCTGCTGGGGTTGCAGGCCTATATCTGGTATCAAGGGATTGAGCAGGAGCGAGATCGCTTTAGCCGCTCGTTGCATCATGCTGTGTATGAGGCAATTGAAGAGTATATGAGGCCGTTGGAGTATGAGATTAGTTTAGCCGGTGAACTGACAACCGATACGATTGCAGCGCGAAGCCCAGGTATCATTGCTATCCAGATTGGTCGTCCGAACAATAATTTTACATTCAGGACAGGTGATTCGCTTTTAAGCAATATATCTGGCGAAATGGCTTTCTTTGATATAGATAGATTGCGTGAGAGGAGACTCGGGAAAGCGGATAGCTTGCAGGTAAGAATGCCGATTGTGCTCTCTGATACGTTAACAAATAGGTTGTTTGTCAGGCATATAGAACGGTGCCCGAACTGTACGACTGGTTTTTCTCAACTCTCAGTGGAGAACTTTAAACCGCTATTACAACGAGAGCTTGCCCTCCTTGAAATTGATGCTGATTTTGACTGGGGGGTGAAGCAGTTGGATAAGTGGCTCATTGTTGATGGCGATGTTGATAATATTGATCATTCTTCCTGGTCATTTCCTTTTCTCTCCTTTCCGGTCCGAGGCGCTGATCGAGCGTTTGAGATGACTGTTGCCACCGGCAAGGCCAACAATTTTGCTGCTTTAACGCTGCCAACAATTTCCCTTTATTTTCCGAATGAAAACTGGTATCTGCTAAGGAATATTGGTCCGACATTGGTTTCATCTGCTTTGCTGGCGCTTCTTGTACTCGGGTGTATTGGGTATGCATTACGTGTGATTCTGAGGCAGAAACAGCTCTCAGAAATAAAGACAGATTTTATCAACAACATGACGCATGAGTTGAAAACACCGATTTCAACCATTGCTCTGGCGTGTGAGGCCATGCAGGATACGGATGTGGCCATTCCGCCGGCTTCGCAAAAAATGTATCTGCAGATGATCGCAACAGAAAATGACCGGCTGGCTGCACAGGTCGAGAAAGTATTGCAGATGTCGCTGTTAGACAAAAAAGATCTCGGCCTGAAAAAAGAGCGCGTCAAGATTCATCTATTGCTGCAAGAGATCATCGATGCCTTTTCATTGCAATTACAACAACGAAAAGGCACCATTTCAACAGTGTTGAACGCCCCGCGAGATATCGTGGAGGGAGACATTTTGCATTTGAGGCAGGTGTTTACCAATCTGCTTGATAATGCAAACAAGTATTCCCCTCAATCCCCCGAAATCAGTATTGAGACAAAGCGGCTAGACGCAGGACATGGTAAATCCGGTATAGAAATCGCATTTCACGACAAGGGCCTTGGTATCAATAGTGATGCCTTGCGCAAGGTATTTGACCGCTTCTATAGGGTGCCTACTGGAAACAGACACGATGTAAAAGGCTTTGGGCTGGGGCTGTCGTATGTACAGACGATGGTCATGGCGCATGGTGGATATGTTCGGGTAACCAGCAATCCAGGACAGGGTAGTTCCTTTTATCTTTATCTCCCGTACCCCGATGCTTGAACAAACACAGGTGCTTCTGGCAGAAGACGATTTGAATCTTGGCCACATCTTGTCGGAATATCTGACGATGAAAGGATTCAACGTTTCTATGTATCGAGATGGGGTAGCGGCCTGGAAAGGGTTTGAATCAGCCTCTCCAGATCTCTGTATCCTGGACGTGATGATGCCCCGCGAGGATGGGTTTACCCTGGCGCGCCGTATCAGGGCGGTTGATAGCAACGTCCCTATTATCTTTCTTACTGCCAAAAATCTGCAGCAGGATCGGATCGAAGGTTTTATGATTGGTGGAGATGATTATTTAACCAAGCCATTCAGCATGCAGGAGCTTATGCTTCGTATGAAAGCGATCTTGCGCCGGCAACGGGATGTGTTGCCTGAAGAGACGCCTGGCGGCGGCCTCAAGATTGGACAAATGGCATTTTATCCAACCATCCGTAAAATCAATATAGAAGACGAAGAGATCAGTCTCACTAATAAAGAGGCTCAGTTGCTGCATTTGCTCGTGCGACACATGAACAAGACCCTGGCGCGTAGCGAAGCCCTGAATCAAATATGGGGCGATGACAGCTATTACAATGCGAGAAGCATGGATGTGTATATCGCCAAGCTTAGAAAGATTTTAAAGCGGGATGATAGCGTACAAATCCTCACGATCCACGGAGAAGGATTCAAGCTGGTGAATCTGGAAAGTGTATAGCGCCGGCGCGCCATTCCTGCAGGATTATTTCAGGGTTACTTCAGAGCTTCTTTCATTTCACGGTCCCTTTTTCGGGTTACGTATGCCGATACGAGAATGGATGCTTCGTAAAGCAGCAGCAGTGGCATAGCAACCAAAATCTGTGAGAACGGATCTGGTGGTGTAAAGAAGGCCCCAACGATAAGGCAACCGAGCAGGGCATATTTACGTGAGCTGCGGAGTACTTCGGGTGTAGCAATGCCTATTTTGGCCAGGAAGTAAATCACAACAGGCAACTCAAACAAGATCCCTGTACCAAGCGCCCAAAAGGTGACCATCGTAAAATACTTCGTAATATCGAAGTCATTTACAATCATATCCGAGATCTGGTAGCTGGAGAAGAACTGAATGGCCATCGGGGTGATGATCAAGTACCCGAAAGAGATGCCAAGCATGAAAAAGAACGTTGCAAACACTGCAGCAAAGCGGAGTCCTTGTCTTTCAGTCTTGTAGAGTCCTGGTTCAATAAAACGCCAGATCGAATAGATAAATATGGGCGAGCCTACAACAATACCCACCGATAGAATCACACCAATATGTACAAAAAACTGACCGGTGAGTACACGATTCTGTAGCAGTAGCGTCGTTGCTTCGACACCCATAAGCTCATACATGAAGAAATCGCTTTGCGCCGGCCCCAATAACAAAACGTCAATAATCCACGTGCTAAAGAAGCTTAAAATAATGGTTGCGACCAAAATCCCGCCAATGCCGAGGAACAGGGTTTTGCGAAGCTCCTCCAGGTGATCCAGAAAACCCATTTCCGCCATGTCTCCATCGGGAGGGTTGACGTCGTTAGATGCGCCGTCGCCACCAGGCAGACTGGAAACGGAATTGCCAATTTTGGCAAGCGTTCCGAGTGATTTGAGGCCGAAAAGCTTCATTGAATTATTTATAACGGGTGAGGCTTGGTATACAAATACGCAGCGTCAAGATACTTACGGGGTGTGGGCGTTATCTCGTAGGTTCAGGTCGAGTAATGAATCAACCCAGAGTCCTTCTGTTTCAACACGGGTACGTCCTCCACTCCATGTAAAGTTAAATAAAGTTGTTAAACCTGCAACTTCAAAGCCATCACGCTGCAAAAGTCCGATGGCCCTGACTGCGCTTCTGCCGCTGTTCAGGATGTCATCAAGCAGTACAACTGGCTTGGTTCTATCCAGAGGACCCTCTACGAGCCGGCGACGTCCATGCGTTTTACGTTGATCGCGTATAAATCCACCGTTAAACGTGGGGTTGCCTGTCGCAGAAAGAACAGAGCAAACAAGCGAATAGGCGCCAAACCCATAGCCGGCAACCTGTTCAATTCCTTTGGATCTCAACCGTTCAGCAAGCACACCACCTACTTCTTTGAAGATGTGGCCATCCAGCATTGGAATGCGCGTATCTAACAACCATCCGATAGGCTGTCCGCGGGGATCCGTGATCATTTCTTTGTCACGGCGCACCAGGGACATCTCATATAGGCGACGTCCTAACTCAACAAGGTCAGAGTATGTTGTCGTCGGGAGGCTTGTTGTGCTAGACGTCGTTTGATTCATTCGCCTGAATATGTGCTAGTGCCAGTAGGCTGAGGGTTTGATACGAACCTTGGTTTTTGAGATCCGTTCCGCTCACGCTGTAACAAAATCGTAGAGAGGGTGCTCTTTGCATAAAGCATGCACCTCCATTTTTACTTTTTCGATTTCTGTAGCGTCATTCGGAGCAGTTAGTACGCGGTCAATCAGATCTGTAACAGTTATAAATTCTGCTTCAGTAAATCCACGTGTTGTCATGGCCGGGGTGCCAATCCGGATGCCACTTGTAACAAACGGGCTTTTGTCATCAAATGGCACCATGTTTTTGTTTACGGTAATCTCAGCAGCCTCCAGTACAGCTTCAGCTGCCTTGCCGGTAATGTCTTTGTTTCTGAGGTCAATCAGCATCAAATGATTATCGGTGCCGCCAGAAACCAGGTTGTATCCTTTTTCAGTAAATCTATTTGCCATGGCTTTGGCATTTTTGATTACCTGTTCAGAATACGTTTTGAATTCAGGCTTTAAAGCTTCACCAAAAGCAACGGCTTTTGATGCGATCACGTGCATGAGTGGGCCGCCCTGGGTACCGGGGAAGACAGCAGAGTCGAATAACTCACTCATGTTTTTAACGCGCCCGCTTTTGGGAGCTACTTTGCCAAGTTTGTTTTCATAGTCATTTCCAACAAGGATCATGCCTCCACGAGGCCCGCGAAGGGTTTTGTGCGTTGTGGTCGTAACTACATGGGCATGCGGAAGGGGATTGTTTAGGGTACCAGCTGCGATTAAGCCGGCTGTATGGGCCATATCCATCCACAAAAATGCACCAACTTTGTCTGCAATATCTCTGAAGGCTTCGTAATCGAAATCTCTTGGATACGCACTTGCGCCGATAGATATCAATTTAGGACGCACTTTTTGTGCCATGTCCCATACCTTATTCATATCTATTCGGCCGGCCTGCGGGCCATCTGGCTCTACGCCATAAAATTTTGCATCATAAAGAATACCTGAGAAGTTGACAGCGCTGCCATGCGTTAAGTGGCCGCCATGGGCAAGGTCTAGTCCGAGTAAGATGTCGCCCGGTTTTAGCAAGGTAAGGTACACCGCAGCATTGGCCTGGGCACCGGAATGCGGCTGGACATTCACCCAGTCGCAATTAAAGAGTTTTTTTGCCCGCGTTCTTGCAAGATCCTCAGCAATATCCACAAATTGACAACCGCCATAATACCTTTTTCCAGGCAGGCCTTCTGCATACTTGTTTGTCAGTGGGGATCCCATGGCCTCCATTACTGACCGCGATACAAAATTCTCAGAGGCAATTAATTCAAGTCCTTCGTTTTGTCGAGTGACTTCGGACTGTAGGGCTTCGAAGACTTCCGGGTCTTTAAATTGAAGCTCGCTCATATGCATTCTAGTAGGAGAAGATGGAAAGACAACTTGAATATCATCAGCACAATTACATAGCCAACCGTATGTATGCTTGTGCTCTTAAATATCTATAGATGAAATTAGTTTGGTAAGATAGCCCAAAAGGTAACAAGTCGTCATGCTAAAAATGGCAATTTCTGTAAAGAAAATTTCCAGAATGAATGTGGTGCACGATTTGACGAGGCAGCATGGACATTTGGGGCACTCGGAAACAATACGCTTTGGGTTTATTCATCCGCGGACACGTGTTGCAATGTTACAGCAAACTACAATGCGCCAACAAATTTCCAGGTGTCGGCAAAAGGCCTCATTGCTTTGTGTCAGCTACCCTTGCAATCGTTTGTCACCTTCGTCGGTCGCTTGAAAAGGGTAGGGTACGGGCCAGAACGAAATAGAAAATCCTGGAAAAGGGTATACAAGCTATGATTGGACTGGGAGCTCAGGATTATTAAATCCCGGTCTTACATAAGAAAGGCAAAATAAATTACGAAAAAGGATAGCAAGGCCTTGGTTTTTAACCAGGCTGATTGCTCAATTTACTACGTTTTCTGTAAGAAGCGTTTTGACTAAGGCTGTGCAGCATGTGCAGTCATGTTTTCCGATTTTGCAATCTCAAAAAACATGGTCGCGACCCCTAAATATTTTCCTAGCTCTTCTTCTCGAAAATCATCAGAAATAGTCAGGGTATACGTGCTGAAAAGCAGGTAGTTGTTTCGCTTTGTTGAGTATCCTACCGGTTTTTGATCAGCAGTGGTTGTATCTGCGTTGAACATACGATCCGTAATCGAAGTCTGTTCACGCTGATTATTAGCCTGCTGAATGTTTTTATCCAGAAAAGACGTGAAGTCGTCCAGTTCAGGATTATATACGAACAAGGATACTAACGCTACAAAAATAAAGATTAAGAATGTACGCATTGGACGCTAAATGAGTTAAATAGTTATCCAATTAATACGCTATGGCACATCACCATAACTCTATATGAAGCGGGATACTGCAAACGAACTGGTATTGTTACGCAGTTTTAATAAACAGGCTCCCAAAGATGAGGTCTCCGCAATCTTTGCGCTAAAAACTTACAATAAAGCGGGCCAGAAGAGCAAGTATTTAGCAACTTCCGCGCCAAATTTAGCGATTGCTTAATAGGGTTATTGTTATAAAATGGCAGTTTGATTTCTGTTTCTTTGATGAACATGGAATAAACCCAAATCGGTCAAAAACCCTATGCTTTGGGCGCTAAACTCGGAACGAGTCATCAATGCCCTGTTTTATTAGATGCCCTGTTGTATTAAAAGCGAGAGCATATATGTGGCTTCAGTTAGTGCATCATTGCGTAGGCAAGAATATTTACCCCCATGCGGAGGGCGTTTAATCTTTTGTCATCCGGCACGTTGTGCACAGCTTTAGGCTCCCAACCATCTCCCAGGTCGCTTTCGTAAGAATAGAATACCATCAGGCGGTCCTCGTCGAATAGTCCAAACCCTTGTGGTGATTTGCCGTCGTGCTCGTGTACTTTGGGCAGGCCGTTGGGGAATTTGTAATGTGAGTGGAAAATGGGGTGGTTGAAAGGCAATTCGGCAAACTCCTTGTCAGGGAAGACTTTTTTCATCTCTCTTCTGATGTGCCGATCGAGTCCATAATTGTCGTCGATGTGCAAAAAGCCGCCTCCTTCAAGGTAAAGGCGCAGACGTTGAGCTTCGTCGGTTGTAAACCGTACATTACCATGGCCTGTAAGGTATAGGTAAGGGTAGGTGAAAATTTTGTCGCTACCCAGTTCTACCACTTCTTCTCTTGCGGCTACGTCGATTAAGGTCTGGTCTCTCGTGAAACGCAGTAACTCAACAAGAGACTGATCATCGCTATACCAGTCGCCTCCTCCGCCATACTTAACCCGCGCAATTTGTACCGTATGTGCGTCTTGAGCATAGGTAATACTTGTTGGAACGAAAAAGAGCATCAAAAGAAAATAAAGGAGGTAACGTCCCATGTGTTAGATCGAAAAACCTTATTTTGTGCAGAAGTTTGTGCCGTAAAGAGCGGCACCAGGAGGATGAACCAAAGTATGCTTTAACATGCAGTACGTTCGATTATACGTCAACATTTGCGCCGGTTTCATGCTGGGGATATTTCTATTGATTGATTTGGGTTGCGAGGCGGCGCATACGGCATCGCCGGCTACAGAATCGCCGGCTACAGAACCCATCCTGTCTGCATCCCGGCAACGTGTTGACCAGGAAATGATTAAAGCCCTTGAAGCCGAACGCGACGGCGGGGAAGTGTTGAATGTAGGGTTTGTCGTGCTGGAAGGTGTTTTTAATTCTGAACTCATGGCACCATACGATGTCATTCAGCATACAATTTTCAGGGACGATAAGAATTATATGCAACCTTTCATGGTTGGGCCTTCGCTTGATCCAATCATTACATTCGAAGGCATTGAGGTGTTACCGCATTTCACATTTGAAGACGCACCTGAAATTGACATCCTTATTATTCCAAGTACTGAAAATAGCATGACGTCAGATTTGGAGGATGCGGTATTCATGGCCTGGCTGAATAAAGCTGTGGCGGAGGCTGATTATGTGATCACCGTGTGTGATGGCGCATTTCCTCTTGCGGCAACAGGTGTGCTTGATGGCCGCATTGCAACAACTTTTCCTGGAGATCGAGACAGTTTTGCTGCCAAATTTCCGGAAATAGATGTCAGGTATGATCAGAATTTTGTGGTTGATGGCAAGTATATCACATCGGTGGGCGGGGCGCTCAGCTATGAGCCGGCGTTCTATCTTGTTGAGCATCTTTATTCAAAAGAAAATGCAGATAGAATAGCCCAGGGACTTGTATGGAACTGGCATCTTGAACAGGTGCCGCATTTGATCGTTGAACAAAACCTGTAGTACTTCAGTATCGCTGCTTTTGCTTGAATTAATACATCCAGGAATCCATGTCCAAGCTTTTACGTGCTTTGCTTATTTCGACGATTGCAACCGGAACAGCTGTGGTAATTGTAAACGCAATACAACGCCGGGATAAACAACCAAAGGAGCAAGGGCCCGGCCAAAGCAGATTTGTAGATGCAGAACAACTCTCTGACGAGGAGCGCAATCTGCTTTCTAGCGAACTTGATGCCATGTTATAGGGATACCTACCCTAAGCCTCTACATCCAAATTTGTCACTCGAGCGTATCCCTTCTTTTTTGCCCTGTCGTGCGTTACAACTATTTGCTTGCCAACTCGTATGGACGAGGGATGCGCTTTGTGCAGCATCGTGTTCGAACGATCAAGTACTGATCCACTCTCACCTATTGACCCCTTCAAGACAGGCGAAGTATGGCTATGAGCCGGCCTGTGAAGTGTAGACATTTTCAAAAAAACAAGGAGACCATTTCATGCGGTTTTTAACTCAATTTCTGGCGCTTGTTCTGTTTAGTGTGCCGGTTTTTGCTCAGGAGACAAACCCTGTTGCAACACCGGAGGCAGAAAAAAGCCCTATCGATATTCCCTACGAAAAATTTGTACTGGATAACGGATTAACAGTCATCGTGCATCAAGACGACAAAGCGCCGATTGTTGCCGTTAATCTCTGGTATCACGTAGGTTCAAAAAATGAGAAGGCGGGTAAAACCGGTTTTGCTCATCTTTTTGAGCATCTGATGTTCAACGGTTCTGAAAACTTCAACGATGATTACTTTCAGGTACTCGAAAAAGTTGGCGCCACAGATCTCAATGGTACAACCAATCAAGATCGAACCAACTATTTTCAGAATGTCCCTGTAAACGCGTTAGACCTCGCGCTTTGGATGGAATCTGATAGAATGGGCCATTTGGTTGGCGCCATTGATCAGGACAAGCTTGATGAGCAGCGTGGTGTTGTGCAGAATGAAAAACGGCAGGGCGAGAACCAGCCGTACGGGAAAGTTTACAGTACGATCATCGAGAACACATATCCCAAGGGCCACCCCTATTCGTGGAGTGTTATTGGTTCGATGGATGACCTGAACGCAGCGGCTCTGGAGGATGTACATGAGTGGTTCAAAACGTACTATGGACCAAACAATGCTACACTGGTTATCGCCGGCGATATTGATCCTGCAACAGCCCGCGAAAAGGTTGAAAAGTATTTTGGTGATATAGAGCCCGGACCACCCATTTCAAAGCAGCAGGCCTGGGTTGCCAAGCGTTCGGGTGAAACCCGGATGACAATGGAAGACCGGGTACCTCAGGCGCGTATCTATAAAGTCTGGAATATTCCAGAGCGCGGAGACATTGATCTGAGACATCTCGATCTGGTATCAGACGTTCTTGGTTCTGGCAAAACATCTCGTCTTTATGAACGCCTTGTGTACCGCGACCAGATTGCAACAGATGCAAGTGCTTTTATTTCACAAGGTGAGATTGGCAGCCAATTTCAAATTCGTGCAACTGCGCGTCCAGGTGTAGACCTTGCAACGGTTGAAGCTGCGGTCAAAGAGGAGCTTCATCGTTTGCTTGAGGAAGGCATTGAAGAAAACGAACTGAGAAGAATCAAAACCCAATATGTAGCACGTTTTATTCGCGGCGCTGAGCGCATTGGTGGTTTTGGTGGGAAATCTGATATTCTCGCGCAGAACGAAGTGTATGCAGATACACCTGATTTCTATCAGGTTGGACTTGAGCGCGTACGCAGAGCTACGGCTGAAGACTTGTTGCAAGCTGCAAGAGAATGGTTGTCTGATGGCGTTTTTTCACTAGAAGTGCATCCCTATCCTGAATTGATGGCTTCTGGAGAGGGTATTGATCGCTCATCCTTGCCGGTTGTAGCTGATCCGCCCAACGCGGTCTTCCCGCAGATGCAGAAAACCACGCTGAAGAACGGACTCGAGATTGTGCTTGTGGAAAGAGACGCTGTGCCAGTGGTCAACTTCAGGATGATTTTTGACGCCGGCTATGCTGCTGACCAGTTTGCAAAACCAGGTACAGCAAGCCTCGCGATGAATATGCTCGATGAGGGCACAAAAAATCGTGATGCATTGCAGATAAGTGAAGAGCTCGCTTTGCTAGGTGCAACCGTTGGGGCTTTTTCCAGCCTGGATGCGTCCTCCGTTTCGCTGTCTGCATTGAAGTCTGAGTTAGATAAATCACTGGATTTATATGCAGATGTGGTATTAAATCCTGCATTCCCGTCAGAAGACTTTGATCGATTAAAGCAAGAGCAACTTGTTCGCATCCAGCGTGAGCAGGTTACACCTGTGCAAATGGCGCTTCGCGTATTCCCCGGATTGCTTTATGGGGGCGATCATGCGTATGGTTTGCCGCTGACTGGTTCAGGGACAACCGAGTCAGTAACGAGCCTCGAAAGAGATGATCTGGCTAAATTCCATCAAACATGGTTCAAACCCGACAACGCTACATTAATTGTTGTTGGAGATGTATCTATGGATGAACTGAAGCCAAAGCTTGAAAAAGCCTTCTCAAAATGGAAGAAAGGCTCCGTCCCCCAAAAGAACATCAGTCAGGTTGCCCATCAGGAAGGCAGCAGTGTTTACATCATGGATCGGCCGGGAGCACAACAGTCCATCATCTTCGCCGGCCACATCGCCCCGCCAAAAGGGAATCCGAATGAGATTGCCATCGAAACCATGAATACAATTCTTGGTGGTGCCTTTATTTCGCGTGTGAACATGAACCTGCGTGAAGATAAAGGATGGTCTTACGGGGCGCAGAGCTTGATCTGGGATGCCAAAGGACAGCGACCTTTCCTCGTTTATGCGCCTGTTCAGACGGACAAGACCAAAGAGTCTATGCAGGAAGTGTCTATGGAGTTAAAAGGCATTTTGGGTGACAAGCCTGTGACGCCCGAAGAAGTGGATCGTGCGAAGAAGAATCAGACACTCACACTGGCTGGCCGCTGGGAAACGAACGGGGCTGTGATGAGCTCTGTAGCTGAAATTGTTCAGTATGGTTTGCCGGAAGATTACAATGATACCTACACTGCGCAGGTACGTGGCCTTAGCATTGACAAGATTTCTGATGCTGCCGAAGCAGTCCTTGAGCCAGAAAAACTGGTATGGGTCATTGTTGGTGATCGTGCAAAGATTGAAGCCGGCATCCGTGAAATGGGCCTCGGAACGATCTACTTGCTTGATGAGAAAGGCAATGTGATGAAAGACGATATGTAGCGGTGACTCGTTCCGGGTTTAGTGTTCAAGGTTTAGCGTTTTGCTTGCAAAAACCTGTATCGGGAGATGGCCGTTTTAGATGGTCTCTCCACACACTTGCCTTCTGATC
>JBGCEN010000299.1:0-11327 GCA_045106435.1 Rhodothermales bacterium | reverse complement strand
GTCTATCATGCGTGCGGTCACTTTCTGCACCCGCTCCGAGAAGAGCTCCCAGGTCGTGGTGACTTGCTGCGGAATACCATCGGTCAGGTAGGTAATGATCACCCCGACCATGGCCGAGTTGAGCAGCACCTGTTCAGGGGTCTCGATGAACCGGCTGCGCAGCAGCGAAGATTCGACGAAGGCGGTCTTATCGAGGATCGGTTTGAGTCGCCGGCCGTCGATACGCACATTTTCCCGTTCCATGAAAAACTGCCCAATCTGCTCACGGACGCGATTGAACTCATCCGCTTCGATGGTTTCATCGCCGCGCAGGTCGAAATCGACCCAGGCCATCAGGTCCCTGACCCGCACCAGGATCTCATTGCGCACCTCGTACGGCTCAATGTAGAGGAAGGTCCGCATGCCGGTACCGATCTTACGCTGTAAGGTTTTTTTGTCAAATTCGGAATACCACGGGTCGTCCCAGTTGAGGTGGAGGGTGCTCCCTTGTGAGAGGATGCGAAAGTCGACCACCGTCACCCCCTGGTGGCTGCAGATGAAACCGATGCTGGATTTTGGCAGCCCGTTGTCGCTTTGCGGAGGGATGAAGGTCAGCGACTTTGGCTTGCCTTTAAAGGGATAAATTAGCTCAGCATAAAAGACCCGTTTGTCCGCGGGCGGGCCGGGGATCGGTCGTCGGGTATAGGGACTGATCATCCCAGCGAAGGGTGAAGGGCGCTTTACGCGGATTCGCGGTTCGACCAGTGCGAAGTTGACCGGTAGTTTCTCGCCCTGGTCCGTGACGACCTGGATAACCCGTTCGGCAAAGATCTGCTGGCGTTTCGCCAGGCTCGGACGATCGGGAAGTGGTTCGGAAAAGAAACCCTCCGGGATCAGTTCCTCGAAAATCATCAGGTCAGCAACGAATACCTCCAGTTGAATCCGGACACGATCCGTCTCGACATAGATCTCGGCGATGTTGCGGGTATTTTCCGCACCGGACAGGTTTATCCAGTCGGCAGAGGCGGCAGAAGGAATAATGAGGACAGTGACAACACAAAGAAATAGGACAGAGCGCAACAGTGTCATAACATCTCTCTACAGAGTAAATAGAAATAAAACCAATAAGATATAATACCAGAAAACTGCAAAACTTCTGTATTTATCCCCTGTCTACGCAGCAAGAGAATGAGCCCGACAATCTGCCGGGCCCCAGTCGAATGAATCAGGACTAAGCCGCCTGTAAGCGAATCAGCGGAGGATCTAAACCTTCGAGTGATTCTATTCCAAGCATTCACTTACTTAATCTGAAACTTACGCCAGCCTTAAAAGAGGAGCTATGAGTCCTTTAATTTTGAGGCTCCTCTTTCGTTGGGTATTCAAATTTCCTACCAAGCGCCTCGCTGGCTTCCTTGTAGACTCCGCGGAGCACCTCGTCAACTTCGCCCCACCGGCCTTCCTTGATGAAGTCGGAGTAACCCATCGCATCATTCGGAACGCCCATCTCCTCGCTGTATTTCTCCTTGTCGTCCTTCTGTGGAAGTTTCGGCTTGTTCACTAATGGCGGTGCCCACGTGCGTTCCTCAACGACTGCCATCCGTACCCGGATGTCGTCCTTGGTGATGTTCCAGACCATGAAGTCTTCAGCGAGGCTCAGCGGCCCGTCATAGGTGGTGCGGATGCGATCGTTCACTTCCGCAGTCGTGTCAAAATCCTTGAAGAAATGATAAGCAACAGCGTGCTTCGGTTTGATCATGCTCATGACCTTCCCGAACGCCTCCGGAGCGGTGTGTATCTGAGTGCCAACCACCAAAGCCTGCTCCGGTGTGAAGCCCATCTTCTTGACAAGATCGGGAACGGCGACGAAGCACTCGTGTACGACAAGATCCGCATCTTTAGCGTACTCCACAAACCATTTGTTGGGATAAGTGTCAGACCCAAAAACGAATTTCAGCCCTTTCCATTCGAGACTGAAGCTGACAGGTCCGTCGAGTGCATGGATCGCGGGAAATGAACGGATCGTTACTCCGTTATCCTCATAGATGATGGCGTTCTCGGCCTTGTAATCGAATTCGTTGACCTCAATCGAGTAACCGCGAAAGTCGACCAGACCCACACGACCGGCGAGGTCCCACGTATACATTTCCTTCATCTTCTGAACGGCATACGTCGTTCCAAGCTCGGGGCTGCGACCGTTCGGTCCCCAGACCCGAAGTGGTTTCTGCCTCCCCATGAGTGCGCCTCCAATGAACATTTCAGCCAGCGAACCGAAATGATCCGCGTGCAGATGTCCAATAAAGATCTTGTCGAGGTAGTCATAGGGGATCTGAAGGGATGAAATGCGTTCAGCCGAACCGGAGCCGATGTCGAAGATAAACTTGTCGCCGTTGCCAAGTTCGACGAGGAAACACGCAGCGGCCTGGGCTGCGCGGGTCGTGGGCATCCCGGTTCCGCAAGCGATCACACGCATTTCGTCCGGACCCAGATCCTCGCTGTTGGGCGCATAGAAATCACGAGCGCGCGCCTTCACCGGTGACGCTTTTGGCGGATTCTCAGCGGCGATTGACTCACTAATAATCCCGGACGATTTTCCTTCGCGTCCGTCTACGTGTCCCCATTGATAGAGCATCACGGCCATAAATGCCATAGCTGCAACGATAAGAACTCTCTTCATTGTTTTCATTAGGCTTCTCCTCTTGTTTTATTTGGTTGTCAGGCTGAGCTGTAATTCGCCATGTGCCCGTATTAGTAATTAAAGCGAAACCCTACGCCAACTCCCTAGTTATCGGCCCTGTCACCACCGATACCGAGAAGACCGTCAACGTAGGCACCAAATGATGGCGTAAACATTCTCCCGAGTTGCGCCTCAGCACTCGCAGGTCCGGCATCATTCTCCCAATCAATGGATATTTTAGCGTCTAATTTGCCCCAAAAATTGTCCGGGAGCGACTGTATGGCAATCAGTCGAAAAGAGGTTTGAATTCAAATATAATTGCGACGTCAAGTCACGGAAAGTTCATGTCATATACGGTCACCTGAAAATCCGGTTTTTCCACATTGTATGCCGCCGTTTCTTGAGCAGTTTTTCATACTGTGGGTACAACCCAACTATCCAGGCAGGAGCCAAGCCCTACCAGGTGATATTCAGGCCCAGGATAGGCCCCTGCATGGTAGCATCGAACGAGAACCTTTTGTTACCGCTCCCCGTAGAATAGTCTTGATACAAAGCACGGTAACCACCAAAAAGGCCGACATGTTTCCAGGGCTTGAAATCAACCAGGCCAACAAGATTCCAGGTTAAATCCGATCCTATACCAAAGCCGCCGATATCGCCTCTCAATCGCGTACCCCACTTCTCGGCAATCTTCCACTGCCATAGCAGACCGAAGTATGGGTCAACCCAATCTTTGCGTTGGTCGACATCGGACAGAGGACCCGGTAAATCTAAATCGACATCCATTGATGAGTAACGCAAACCGCCCAGTCCGTCGATAGCGTGGGCTCCTCTGATAATACGATAAAACCCGGCCAGTTCTATCATAGTTTCGGTGAAATCAATATCAACAGGACCGTCATCCATTTCTAAAACGATATAGTTTAAATCCGTAAAAAAACCCCAACGCTGCCTGTGCAAACCTTCAAAATGGACGGTCAACGCACCGTTTAGATTGTCAAATATATCACTGAAGGGAACATCCAGATCAACCTTAACGCCTTTAACGGTCTGATCACCGTTAATGGATACAGCCCATAAATACATCGGGGCCAGATTAAACTCCCAGTCTTTGGAAGTGGAAGTATTAGAATTTGCATCAGTACCAAGTTTGGATGCATCTTCAGCTATCGCTAACGGGCTTAATAACCCCAAAAGAATTAATAGGGCTATAGCTTCTTTGAATTTTTTCATTTTAGTGTCCCCTTATCCTATGTCTATGTGACACATACTCGAGAATACTGTTATTGATAGCTGGCATTATTTTAGCTCCGTTGCGCCTCCATCTTGTCAGGTTGTGATATATTAAGTACATCAGGTCAGTGGCTCATGTCAAAAGCTCGGCTTTCTATTAGTGCGATGTACGCCGATTGAAGAATCCGATTTTCAGCCCCAAATAATTAAATGCTGAAACAAACAATTTGTATCCAAAATACCGCATTCTCCATCGCAAATGTTACTTGGTACGCCGCTTCTGCAGCTCGGTACTCATCTTTTGTGCCCACCAGTCGCAGGCCTGTTTGATGTCCGCCCAGTTGTCGGTGGAACCTTCGTAGTGTTTGCCGCCGCTGCGTTTATCAACAATGGCTATCAGGCGATCATTAGAAATAGAATCAAGCACCTCCAGTTCGATGGTCGCATCCCCCACAAACGCATGGGTGCCGGTAGTGAGTTTTGTGCCTTCACTGATCAGACGGGCTGGCGGCAGGTAGGTGGTTACGATGTCCATTTCTCGGCTGGCACCCTCAGCTTCGGTCAACGCCATTCTGAGGCGTATGGTGCCCGCGCCGGGTTTATCAACGATCGTCCAGTTCTGTTCCAGCTGTTTTTTGACGGCATCGTAAAGGTAGTGGGCAAGGTTATCTAATTCTTCTTTGGGGACATCATCAAACTGCGAATTTTCGCTGTGCCATATCGAAACTGAATCCAGAATCACTTTGTCGTAGCCTGCCCAGGAAACTCCAGGTCTGACATAATATAACAACGCCCGTTCGCCGCCGCCTTTTTTCAGTTGTGAGTAATCTCCGAGAAAACCCGACTTTTTAACACTGCGGGCCTGTTCCGAAGTGGCACATCCTGTCAGAAAGAATACCCCGCATGTTGCCAGCATGATAATTATGATGGAAAGTCTGTTTTTTTTCATTTGATTTCTCCTTTATTTTTTAAAACAGTTTTTTGGGGAAGTTTGTTGCACTTACTTAAAAAGCGACGGAATGATCGGTGCGATCGTCAGTCGGATGTTCCATTCCTGGCCGTAGGTGTCCGGGTTTATGGGCATCCACTGACTTTCCACGCCCAATTTGATCGGCATTTTGCCAAAAAGACTCGTCTTGTAAACGCCCAGACCGATAGGTACGGTCCACCTATCTTCACTGTCGGCCTCCCAGTCAGCGGTAATGATTGGAGTCCCTCCGATCTGCCAGCCATCCTCAAAGTTCAGAAAGTAGAACACGTTCAGCCAACTGAAGTTCTGGTTGGCACCGCTGCCGTTACCGCCCTCTGCATAGGAAAGCCACTGCTGGTATAACCCGCCGAAAATGAACTTTTTGCCGATGAAAGCCAGCACCCCGGAAGGGCCAACCGAATACACTCCACCGCCGAGCTCGTCTTTGGAAGCGGTAGGAAATATGGTGGTCAGTCCACCGGCCCAGACAAAATCGCCCCCACCCCAGCGCTGTTGCGGCAGTGATTGACCGAGCAGGGTAAAGTAAATAATGTCACCGAATCCGCTAAAACTATCAAACGGCACACCGCCTGCAGGAATATCGCCTGGGGGTCTCGCTCCGCTAGGCGGTCCATCCGGGGTAAGGCCTGGATTTATATTATCAGCATCAGGGAGGTCAGCATTCAACACGAAATTAAATGTCGGTCGATTGACCCAAATCCAGTGCTTGCCGATCGTTTTTTCCATCGGAACCGGCACAACCGGTTGAAAGGCCCAGTTGTTTATCCAGCGGGTCTTGTCGGTAATATCGCCTTGCATGGCGAAGTTGTCGATTTGGTTGAGGAGGATAAAAAAATCTCCGCCAAGCGGATTGCTGGATTGCCTCGCGGCCTCGTTAGCGCCCGATATGGCCGAGCCTTCCTCCGTGCTTTGATTTGAATCGTTTTGTTCGGCGGCCTGTGTCTGGGCGAAAAGATCCTGCTCTTCGAGTCCTGTATTATTATTTTTAGCCTGAAAAAAGGTGTCGGGCGATTGAACATTTAACAAATTGTTATTTTTTAACTTGAAATCTGTCCAGGCGAGCGTATATGCATCCGGTACCTCGGCTAAAGCATTAGACGCCGCCACCGCCGCTAAAAGCACAATCAGAAAAAACTGTGTCTTCTTCATCTTTATGTTTCTCCTTTCTAATTATCTTCGCTTTTTTTTGTTATATAACGCCTTTCGGTTTACATGTTAGGATCATGAGTCGTTGCTTAGAGCCCATTTTATAGTATCCAGCAGAGCCTGATCATCTGCCGGTTTCTGTAAATAGCCGGCCGCACCAGCTTGTTTGGCTCGCTGCCGGCTTTCGTTCGAATCAAAGGCGGTGAGGAAAATAGCCGGTATCTTGATTCCTCTTTCAGTAAGCTGTTGCTGAAGCTCCAATCCGCTTAGACCTTTCATTTCTATGTCGGTAATCAGGCAAGTTTTCTCTTTTCTGAGCTTGCATTTAAGGAGATCTTCAGCCGATTTAAAAGTCAGGACCTTCATGTCTGCTGAAATAAACAGCATTTCCAGGGCTTGTCGAACGGATGCGTCATCGTCCACAACGTAAATAAGTATTTTGGTTTCATCCGGCAAAGCGGTCCCTCAATTGGCAAGTCTGAAGATGGTTCTCAGCGTTTTTATTGGATAATCGATAAAAAAGAAAAAATCTATTGTACCTTAGTGCACTGCACTTTATTACAATATGGCCACGCAGCGCTAAAAAGGGGAAAAGAGGATAAACTGTTTAGCTTTGAAAGGAGATGGGAAAACTAAAAGGAGAGATCCGCCGGTTTGACACCCACTTTCTCGGTCAGTCGCACGAGCTCGGCAATAGAATTGACACTCATTTTATCAAATACCTGTTTGCGATGTGCCTTAACCGTCCGTTCGGAAATTTTCAATTCATAGGCAATCTGTTTGTTCAGCATACCTGTGATTAAATACGTCAGAATTTCGTGTTCCCGCGCTGTCAGGGAACCTATCCTTTGCATGATGTGTTTTTTTTCATTAAGATTGACACGGGCTTTCGAATTCTTCAAAAGCGCCACTTTCACGGCATCGAGAAGTTCGCCATCATCAAAAGGCTTGGAAAGAAAATCGATTGCACCCCTCTTCATTGCCTGCACGCTCATAGGAATGTCGCCGTGACCTGTTATAAAGATGACCGGTATGGTGTAATTCATTGATGTTAATTCTTGCTGCAAATCGAGGCCACTTAGGCCCGGCATTTTCACATCCAAAACAAGACAGGCGGGACCCGATGTGCTATGTTCCGATTCAAGGAATTCTTTGGCTGAAGCAAAGGTATTAACGCTGTATCCTGCTGAGCTCAAAAGTAGACTCAGGGATTCCCTGATTGAAGGATCGTCGTCGACGACAAACACTGTGGGGATAGATTCTGTCATATTTTAGCTCTAATAATACATTACTTGATCTGACGACCGGTAGGTAGGATCAAAGAAAATATCGCCCCCCCTTCCGGGTTGTTAGCTGCCATAATTTTCCCGCCATGGGATTCAATGATCGATTTACTGATGGCGAGCCCAAGACCCATTCCATTGGATTTTGTCGTATGGAAAGGATCAAAAATAGCTTGTATCTTATCAGCAGAGATGCCCCTTCCCGAGTCTGAAATCGATACAATGGTGCCGTTTGAATTTTCAGGTCTGGTGGATATGGCAATGGTTCGCGCCTCAATCGGCTGATCATCCATGGCATCCAAGGCGTTGGTCAGAAGGTTAATCAATACCTGCTGGATTTGGATTGAATCACCATGAGCAACCGGAACAATCGGATGCAGATCTAATGTTATCGAAGCGTTTCGTAGAACTATCTCGCTATTGATAAGAGCGATTACGTCATTGATGATCGAATTAATATCAATTATCTCCCTGTGCGCCTTTCCTTTTTTCACCAAATCTCGTAGCCGATTGACCACTGCTGCAGCCCTTTTGTTATCCGCAACGATACCCTGCAAAGCTTTTCGTACGCTATCGTATTCAGGTTGATCTTTATCCATGAAACGTAGAGCCGCTTGCGCATAACTTCGCATTGCTGCAAGCGGTTGGTTGATTTCGTGAGCCAGAGCGGAGGTCAGAGCGCTGATTGTGACAATCCGGTCCATGTGTGCCAATTCTGATTGGAGCTGGTGTGATTCTGATTTATAGAATTCTCTTTTTGTTACATCACGATTACTGGCTCGTACGCCTTTGTTATTCCCCTGGCTGTCGAATACCGGTTGGCAGACATGCTCGATCCAGCGAATTTCCCCATCTGGTCTTTGAATACAAAATTGAATTTCTTCTGATTTCCCTTCCTTTTGATTACCGCATCTATGTTCAGCCCAAGCCTTTTTATCCTCAATTACAATGATATCCTGGAGCAATGAGGGATTCTTCATGAAATCCTGAGCCGTATAGCCACAGATACGCTCGCAGGAAGGAGATACATACTGCAAAGAGCCGTCGGGATTTTGCCAGTATTCCCAGTCAAATGTGTAATCAGCCAAGGTCCTGTATTTCAGCTCCGCCTGCAGCACTTGTTCTTGGGCCCTAAGGCGTATCCTGCGTTGATATAGCAAATAGAAAATAATCAGCGTCTGGAATAAAACAACTATGAGAGCACCGATAATCTGGCCCTTGTATCTGTCCCAGGTGGTGAGTTCTTTGAATTTTACAATACTGCCAGGAGGCAGTCTGTTCTCGGGAATGGACCAGCGTTTGAGTTGACGCCAATCGAACATATAGTCCAAATCCTTTTTTTGAATCGCAGGTATTTCTTGAATTGGAATTCCCTTCAAAACACGTAATCCCATTTCAGCAGTTGTTTTCGCCTGCACTGAAAAATTTTTTATATAGCCACCTACAATACCATTGCCAAAGACGCCTTGATAAAAACTATAGACGGGCACGCTTGATGCCTTCGATATTTGGGTAAGTGCGTCGCGGTTTATTATTGGTTTACCTGAACTATCCTCAGTTATAGGGAAAGACAATACCACTGTATTAGTGGGAATTTTTTTAAACCTGTTCTGGATTTCATCTATTGAGAGTCCAACCATATAAGTAAATTGTAAACGATCTACATATCGTTGAAACGTTTTTCGGGCAGCCTCAAGCCATGATTGTTCTATGAATCCGGCACCGCTGAGAACTACTATATGACGGGTGTCGGGATGCAGATTAAGTGCAAGGTCAAGTGTTTTGCCATATGCGGTGCCATCTTGGAAAACACCTGTAATATTTGGGTCGAGATCTGGATTTTCAAAAGATAGTCGTTCAATGCCGCCAAATACGATTGGGACATCGGGAAATAGCTCTTGTCTATATTTAATTACAAAATCAAAAGCAGGTTCAAACACTGCGATAATCAGGTCTGGTTTTGATTCTAAATACCTGTAGCGAAAACTATCAACCGTCCTCCGGATATAATCTGAATCGTGATAAAGTGATAGATCCAGGTTTTCAGTGTTGACTTTAATGTTTATGTCTTGCTGGGTCCTAAATACAGACCAAATATTCCGGTCCCAAGTAGCCATTACTGGGTACATATGGCCCAATGAATAAACTATAAGAACTGTTTTATGCCTGTTTTCCTGTGATCCCAAGGCAGGAGAATTTAGAAACAATGGTATTGTTAAAAAAGCAAGCAGCGCTTTCCTGAGAAGGTTCATAGATGTTAACGAACTGGGTAGGGGCCTATACATAAGGGTTATAGATACAAAATATTGAGGTTTACTTTTTTATTGCTGCGATGGTGATAAATAGAAATATTACAAAATTTGATTTGTTTTTGGATATAAAACGTGTATCAAAACTGCACACTACTTGCCTTAGCGCTCGAGTCCTCAAATTGTATAATGTATAAGCGAATCTTCAATTTATTGCAAGGATCGGAATTGTAGGTATCGTGCCTAAATCTAATGTTTGGCAGAGCAATAAAATTTGGGAATAGCCAGATGAAATATGCAATATTGCGGAATTGCAGTTTTGTTTCTGATCGGCGAGTTTGTTGTCCGTGTTACAAAAAGTGCTCTTGTCTTTTCCAACACCCCCAAACCGGGGAGAAATTCAGAAAAAAAGCTTAACCTCTACCAATCTAGATCGCCCCGTATATCGCAAATGAGGAGGCCAAAAAGATTTCTTTTTGACCTGATTTATGATCCGGATAGATTAACGGGACTTTTCAAATTGTCTGCAGATATAAATGGCCTGATTATAAGGCCACTGAAAAAAGTTCAAAAGCAGATCACCGATCATCCAATGCGTCAGCCTGCTCCTGGTCGGTGACCCTGGCGTACTGAATGGAATAGGCCGCGTTGGTGTGACCGAGCTGTCTTTGAACCGCTGCAATATTCCCGGTTTTCTCAATGAGGTGCCGGCCCATGGCATGGCGGGCGTCATGGGGCGTGTGACCTTCGACGCCGGCCAGGCTGCATATTTCGTTGAACACCGTGTTGATCACCCTGGGGTTGAGACGACCGTCGCCGTGGGCGTTGGAATCTCAAAAATGATTGACTTTGTCCTGTATTTTCACGATAATGTTCAGAATTCAGCAAAGAAAAATTTTCCAATATATAGATTAATCGTGCAGAGAGGAGTCGATAAGGTCAATATCGGAGGGATATGAGAATTTATCTGGATAATTGCACATTCAACAGACCCTTTGATGATCAGGCACAAATACGGATTAGATTGGAATCTGAGGCAAAATTACATATTCAAGAGAGAATAAAAGACGGCTCTTTAAAATTGATATGGTCATACATTTTAGATTTTGAAAATAAACAAAACCCTTTTGAAGAAAGACAAGATGCGATTAGAAGATGGAAAAAATTCGGCGAACTTGATATCGAAGAGGAAGAGTCTGTTCTAAACAGAACACACGGGTTGACGGAAATTGGATTAAAAGCGAAAGACGCATTGCATATCGCATGTGCTATTGAGGGAAAGGCAAACTATTTTCTGACGACTGATGATGAAATACTTAAAAAATGCTCCACCTACAAAGAGGTTAGTGTGATTAATCCTTTGGAATTTCTAAAAATTTTAGAGGAACAAAAATGATAACTGATACCGAAATAAAAATAAAGGGCATCGAGGCCCTAATTGCCAAACTAGGAGAGGTTCAAGCAGAACGTTTTATTTCTCTAATCATGCGTGAGCCCTTTGACTACACCAAATGGCAAAGAAATCTTTGGCCGGACAAAAGTATAGAAGAAATAAGCAAAGCGGCAATGCGAAGCCGTGGCCAAAGAGATTAAAAAGATACCTTTTATTTAGCAGTTTGTTAATATGGCGTGAATGGCACTTAACTGGTTAGGAAAGAAAAAGTGGCAGAATCGTTGATAAGCATAAATTGCTGTATGGCTTCGTGTCTCATCCGGTTCTCTGTGACGGCACAGTGACCACGGATCCCAAAATAAAGGCCCCGCCGGGAAGA
>JBGCEN010000298.1:0-3050 GCA_045106435.1 Rhodothermales bacterium | reverse complement strand
TGAGCCCCTGCATTATCTATCGTCGTTGAACAAATCGCATGGCATCCCAAATCATTGCAACGCGCATGTAGCCTGGAAAGGATATAAGCTGCCCAGCCCTTACCTCTGAAGGCCGGCGACACCATTACGCCAAGATCTACGATACCTTTTTGTGAATCGCTTTTTCTGTATTCTCCGAGCCCGATCCAGGCGTTATCCTGACTCAGAACGAAAAGCTCTTTTCGCGCAATCAAATTACTGGAGTAACCTTCGAGCCAACCGCTTAAATCCTGGTCAGATTGAAGACATTCTTGTTGAAAGGCAATCGTGGGGCTTAATTCGTTTGCAAGCAGCAGACGAAAATTCGTGACCTCATCTTTGTCTTGGGATGGCTGTGCTGCTGATTGTGATTCATAGAGATAGGTATGCACCACAATTTTTTTCTGCACATCCAGGCTCAAGGAGAGAAAGATCGGATCAATAGTGCTTACTGTTGCCTTTGTGATTGCTTTCTGCGCAATGATTGTATCAAAAAGCGAACGGCCATGTTGCTCAAAAGCAGGCCGTACATAGAATTGCAAGAGCACTCCCTCCTCATTTGCTGCATAATAGCCGGCGCTGTTTCCATTAAAGCGTATCTCCCAATGAGGCCCCGGATTGATAAAGCCCACTTCCCACATGCCATCCATCGGCGCAATCAGGCTTTTCAAGTAATCGGCCTTCATTTCCTGAATGGCAGCTACATCGCATCTTTCAAATTTGATCATGAGGGTTTGTTTTATTTAACTCTTTGCCGAGTCTAGAAACAAGCAAAAGGATGACATCAAGGGTACGCTTTGTGTCAAATAACACAGCTTTATTCGCTAAATGCAATTATTTCTAACTGATATGGGCCATTGACAAGAGAACCCTGGCTTTTTCTGAGCCCCCCAACACTAAACCTTGAACCCTAAACCCGAAACGGGATTCACAGATAAATCTGTGAATCCCTAAGTATGCCGCAGAATCATCTCAACCCGTTGCCCGGCGGGTAATACAAAGTGTTGAAATCCAGATTGCCCCCTCGAAGGGAGAGGCTCAAGCTGTACAACCTCCCTTGCCGGCAGAACGAGGGTGCCTTGTCCTTTTGCCGGGACTTCAATAATAAAACGCCGATTCTCTTTAGGGCCTTCGGTTGTCATACGAATCGTTCCGATTTTTGTGTGGGCACCTACGCGGAGTTGTTGCAAATCTCCCAGTTGAGGTTTCAATTCATAGGTCTCAAAGCCAGGACTCGTAGGTTTTAATCCCAATATCCCCATATACAGTAAGTAGAGGGGGGCTACAGAAGCATGGCTCCATTGACTGGTGTCGTCGTACCCAGGCTCCCAGTTTTCTGAAAGGGTGTTGTTTTCGGCTACAGAGCGCATGTTGCCCCAGCGGTTTCTGATTTCATTGATAACCAAATCACCCCGGCCGCCGGCTGACAATCCCCATAAACGCCACCCAGCATTTGCCGGATACGACATGCCCACAGGTTCAGGCAGGTTCTCAAGAAGGGCCATCGATTCGGCTGTCCGGTCGCTTGGGCACAGGTTGTACATAATGGCGGTAGCCAGAGACCTGTCGCAGTAGCGAGGTGTTTGCTCTTCGCTCAGCCAGGGTTGATTGATTACAAAAGTGCGCTCCTGCCGGCTCCAGAAATATCCAATGGTTGCTTCTTCCAATTGTGCCCCGAACGCAGCCACGGTTTGGGCTACATCGTGTTGACCAAATGCGCTGCATAAAGGAGCCAGTGCATGCTGCATCATGGCCGTGGCGTACAGGTTGAATGCACACATCTTGTGATGCTGCGCCGAATAAGCCGTGGAATCCATCCAAACAACGGGGACGCCAAGGTTATCAACTGGCAGTAAGTCTTGTTCGCCTTTTAGATTGCGCAAATAGTCGAAAAAACGAAGCACTCTTGGATAGACCTCCTCCAGTGCTGTCAGGTCCCCTGTGTAGAGGTAATAGTGATAAACATCAAAGACGTGCCCGATGCCGTGATCTAGTAATGGTCCCCACGGTGTGAGCTGAAGTTCTCTTTCCGGTATTCTTGCGAGTCGGTCGTATGCCGGCCAGCAGTCGAGGAAATAGCCGGCGCTAGTGATGCCTTGTCCGAATGTATCCACATACCGCGCCACCTGTTGCATGGCGTCAAAGGCATAATGTACGGCATGAACTACATGCCCGATGTCGCCGCTGTATTGCTGCCGCTCTCGGCCCATGCAATCAACGATGGTATCCTGGGCACAATTGTAGAGTGTGTTGATGGACGCTTCCCAGACGCGCTGTATTTGTCGGTCAGTTGTTGAGAATTCAGGTTGTTTGGGCCACGGATAGACACGCCGGCGAACACCAACTTGTTCGACTGTCACGGACCCCGCTGATACGTTTCTGATATGAAGCTGCAACCATCTTAGCGACTCGAAATCGAACAACTCAAAGTCGTTTTTCCCTTCTGCACAAATGAAGCGCGACCACGAGTGAAATCGGGTGTTTAACAGTGGATCGCCTCCCACTTTATGGCCTTCGTGGACCATCAATTCTACAATGGTCCCTTCGGGTGCAGTAATCGAAAAGTAGGGCCACCCGACAATCTGTTCTTTAAATTCGAATGTGACAGCTGTTGCAGCTTGAGGACTCACCTGTACCTCCCACACACCTGCTGCAGCTTCTCGTGTGAGATTTTGCGGGCTGGCTGTATAGGCGTTGGGCGTGAGGGATTCAAAATATTCTTCAGGGGGCCGGTGCCAGCGGATGTTGAAAGACTCGCGTAACAGCACGTCATTGACCATGATATCATCAAGCATGGGCACGCTCCGCTTCCGGAGTTGTGAAATGTCAGGATCACCGCTGCTTTCGTACAAATAATCTCTGCCGGCTGTACAAATCGCCGGCTCGTTTGCTGCACCTTGCAAATCCTTTGCTGTTAGCCAGTTATCATCTGGTTGATAGGCTGCTTCCAGCCAACCGTGCGGATAGAGGCGGGCATCAAACTCTTCCTGGAAGGCGCGAAGGTACCAACGCTTGAATTGTCCGGGCCGCCA
>JBGCEN010000297.1:0-7506 GCA_045106435.1 Rhodothermales bacterium | reverse complement strand
GGAGCCGACAACATTGCGCGGTGGCCGATCTTCAATCCCTAACAATAAATGGCCGCCTCCTTCATTCGAGCGCGCAACGCAGTACTGAAAGCGTTTGTTTGTATCAAACTTCACCTTCGCCTCTTTAAATTCCAGTGTCTGGTGCTCTGAGCTAAAGGCTTGCCACGTATCGCAACATGAAATCATCAGGGAATCTCTCTTTGTTTCTCGTTACAGCCTGGTTTAAGACTCTGACCTCAACTCCGTAAAGCTGTGCTAAGTCTGCATCGAGCATAACCTTCTTGCCTTGGATCATATGAATCCGGCTTATAATCCCATCATCTGAGAGGTGCTGTACTTCCTTCTTCTTTGCCATTCAGCTAGATATACCGTTTGAGAGAACAGGGGAATATAAGAAATGGGGGACTCAGGATGCCGTCCAGATTCATGTAAAAATGTGCGGTATGAAAGGGTATATTTGGCCGAAATGATTGCGCTTTTGCACAACTGCAGCGAAATAACGACCATTTTAGGTGCAGGGCAGGGGACTTTTATCTATTTTGAGGCTGAAAACTTCGCGAATGCGGCCATTTCTGGCCAAATGCGTTTTACGAAACTGGCCAAACGGGCAGAGAAGAGATGTACTAATTCAGGTGATCTATAGCGATTTTTAAGAGATACATACTCAGGATGCATCACGTTCTTCAGAATCATTTCGTAGATGGCGTGCGCCTTCTGTCAATTGCAAGTCATAACCCCGCTGATTCCAAACGGTTGTTAAGACTAAAGCTAGGTGTACCGATACTCATGGGGGAATACACCATTTTGTCATAAACTCTATCTTTAGCTCATGACTGGCAGAACAGCGACCATAGCCCTATTGCTCATTGGATATCAAAACGACTACCTCTCTGAAGGAGGTGCACTTCACAGCGTGATTGAAGAAAATGTAAGAGAATCGGGTATGCTCGATCGTACGCTCTCCCTCATAGACGCCATAAAAGAATCAGAAATCCCTATCATTAACACGCCTATTCAGTTCTCTTCGGACTATAGTGAGCTCAGAGAACCACGCGGACTCATGCAAACCATCAAGGAAGTTGGTGCTTTTCAACGTGGTGCGTGGGGTGGAGAGACGATTCCTCAATTGCTCAAGTACGGAGACCGTATTACGCACATGCCGGGAAAAACCTGGTTCAACAGTTTCCAGGGTACAAAACTGAGCGAGTTTTTAGATAAAAAGAATATAAAAACACTCATTGTTGCCGGTGTTGTCACTTCACTTTGTGTTGATTCTACTGCTCGTGCGGCGGCGGACCTCGGATATGAGGCCATTATCCTGTCTGATTGCACCGGATCTCGAACGATGGCAGAACAGGACTTCTACTGTTCATCCATCTTTACGTTATATGCCAATACCATGACAACGAATGAGTTGCTTGAGCAATTGAAGTTGTCTGTTCCGGCTTAGCCAAAACATGGATGATTGATTCCATACCGCATTCGGAGCATGCAAAGGACACTTCTTCTACAGAAGACAAGGATGTAATCATTGCACAACAAGCGCAAATGATTACATCCCTCAAGGCTCTCCTCAACGAGGAGATTGCTCAAAAGCAGTCCTTTGCACGTGCCCTTCGGCTGGAGAGCACCAGACATGAAGAGCTCATTAACGCAGTTCCTTGGATTGTCATGCTCATATCTCCACAACTATTCTACTCCGATATCAACGAGTACACCGCGGAACTCTTCGGCCGCAATTCTACGGAAATCCTAGATCAGCCACTAGGGGCAGTGAATGAGCCTTTCTCATTGTCACAGGCCATTCAAGAGTTTGCACAGGACGAACAACCTGTTGCTCGACAAGAAATCTCTTTTGTTCACCAGGGGCATACTCGCTACTTTTTTCTCACGCTCTTTCGAAATACGCTTAGTGAGCAAATAAGCGTTATTGGCATCGACATAACCGAACGGGCCGAGATGGAGCAGCGCCTTAGGGCTGCAACAGCTCACGCCGAGTATGTAGCAGATGAATTGGAGCAAGCTCTCAAACGAAGTACTCAGCTGGCAAAAGAAGCCGAAGCTGCCAGCTTGGCAAAAAGCTCTTTTATGGCAACAATGAGTCATGAATTACGCACCCCCTTGAATGGAATAATCGGAATGAGCAGCTTACTTGCGACAAGTGACTTGCCCGATGAACATTTAGAATCAGCAGAAATTGTTCTGCAATCTGCAGAACACCTGCTTGTTATCATCAATGAAGTTCTGAATTTCTCGAAAGCTGAGGCAGGGCAGGTAGAGCTAGAATACTTACCCTTTTCTTTACATGAGTTAGTTTCCTCAACCAATGCTTTGTTCATAGTAAAAGCAGCAGAAAAAAACCTGGAACTGAATCAGCATATCGATGAAAAGATTCCCGAAACTTTGATTGGAGACCCAACTAGGATTAAACAAATTCTCATGAACCTGATCGGAAATGCCTTTAAATTCACGAACAGCGGCTCTGTAGGCATATCCGTTTTTCTGGACGACAACCATCAATGTCGATTAGAGATCACAGATACAGGTATTGGGATCGCTCCGGAACGTCAGGAATCGTTGTTCGAAGCATTTGTGCAAGCTGACTCGTCAACCACTCGGAAGTATGGCGGTACAGGGCTAGGCCTGGCTATTGTGAAAAAGTTTGTGCAGCTTATGGGTGGGGATATCGGTGTACGCTCGCGTTTGGGTGATGGTGCAACTTTTTGGTTTACCATCCCACTGATCTCTAGTCCCGCGGACGAAAATATGTAGAGCATTAGGCACTGTCATCCTATGCAGTCCTATGACTGAGGCAAAGTTTTGTCATATTGTCTTACTGGTTCTTTAATTGGGGCCTAAAAGTAATTCACCAACAGCATCGGCAGGCGTTTTCAGAAATCGACTTCTGGCCGATTGCGAAAGGCGAAATGGCCATGGATGCAAAAATCGATAGGCACAACTCATTAACTGATACGAGATTAGACTAGAACTAACTGATGCTAGTCGACCATGAAATATTGCTTTGTCTGCTTATTCTTTTTTTCTGGATGCATTGAGTTTCCTGGTGGCGACAATGAAATGGAAGCCAATGCAACAATAATCGAAGAAATTCAAATCAGCCCTAATCCTGTTGCAATAGGAGGGGAGGCCGAGATAAGATGCGCCATTAGGGATAGCTTGGCTTCAGGTTTCAACTTTGATTGGACATTATCAAATGCATCGACCCTACCCGACCTATTTGATACTGACTCATGTGAAGCTAAATGGACAGCCCCTTCATCGCCGGGAGAGTATGAGCATAGGCTTATGATAAGCCGAGTTGGTTATAGGGCAATTACTCATGAGTTCACAATTACAGTTATTGAAAGGTAGATTCTGGCCTTATTCGTCGCAAGAGCGGAACACGAAGCCCAGATATGGTAACTCAAGAGGTGTCCATATATGGATGGGAGAATGACGTAATTGCATCTCATAACCTCACTCTGTAGCTTAAACACAATCTATTCTTAGCTTTTATTCTTTCCCACCCAGAATTTAAAAACATGAGATTATTTTTAGCCGCAGCATTGCTTGTTATGGCGACAAGTTGCCAGCAAAATACGCCGCCTGAAGCCGAGGCAATAGATCACGCAAAGATAGAAGCTTCTATTACATCATTCGTCGATGGATTTGTAGATGCTATAGAGAAAACCGACATGGATCGTGCTGCTACACATTGGTTAGCAGAAGCAATGGTTGGAAGCCAAGGCATGCTTTTGAATAAAGAAGAATTAGTTGCTGCCATAGGTCCAGCATTTGAGAATTTAGAGCGTCAAGACCTTAATCTAACCTCCTCAAATATTGAGGTAATATCATCCAACGTTGCCGCTATGAGTGCAGCGGGAGTTTTTACAGCCACGAACAAAGAGGGGGTAACCTCCCCTGAACAGCCATTTGCTTGGACTTTCGTTTTTGTCAAAGATGCTGGTGAATGGAAAATTTTGCAAAGCCATCAATCATTTGGCCAGAGCAACTAATTCCGACCAAATGCGAAAGGCGAAGTGCTTCTGCTACGCGGTTTGCGAAATATTTTGAGCCTGTTTTTTACAATATCCTGGCCATATCACTGACCCCTGCTGAGCAGGGGGCAGTGATATATCCGAGTAGGACGGGTTTCATTTACAAAAGGCTCCAGTTTCCATTAATCGGATTTACACGCCAGATCCTATCTGTAACAATGAATAAGCTTTGGCCTTGTGCCGTCATGACCCCGGCGCTAGCCCAACTACCGCCCTGTCCGGGTAAATGTTGCCAGTTTCCATTTTGTGGATTCACACGCCAAAGACTTTCTCCCTGAACAACGTACAAATTGTTGCTATGGGATGTCATGGCTCTTGTGCCGGTCCAATTCCCGGTACCGTCTTGCCCTCTCAGATGGGTCCAATTCCCGTTGGCAGGATTTACTTTCCACAGCCTATTTGTGATAATGTAGAGGGAATTTCCATGGGCTGTCATGGCTTTAGCCTGACTCCAGTCTCCAACGCCATCTTGCCCAGGCAAGTGTGTCCAGTTTCCGTTACTGGGGTCAACACGCCACAACTTCTTGCCCTGAATGACATAAAGATGGCCTCCCTGTGCTGTCATGACCTTCGTTCCAGTCCAGTCTCCCGTACCATCCTGCCCACCCAGATGGGTCCAATTTCCATTTTGTGGATTCACATGCCAGAGTCGATCGGTGATGGCATACAATGAATTCCCATGGGCTGTCATCGCCGTAGCTTCACTCCAATTTCCAACGCCATCCTGACCGCCTCGGTGTGTGAAGTTGCCATTAGAGGTATTGATTTGATGTAAACGGCTATCTGTAAGGAATAGCAGGTTGTCTAGAGCCGTGATTGCAGATGTAGATCGACCAGGAAGGCCTTTGAGTAATCTTGCTCGTCGTTTGTCTTCACTTGAAATGTCAATGACTCCTTTTGCCGATGCAAACATTACGTCTGCTTCATTAGGAGAATGGCAAAGCCCCAAAGCATGTCCAATCTCATGCGTGGCCACCATGTCCACATCCGCAGCCATCGCAAAAGCCCCGAATAGATCTGCAATAGCTGTTTCAAAATCAGAACCGAGGTGATCAGTTTTCCAGACCTCATCATCATCAAAACCGATCCTTGTTCCTCCTATTGTGGCTAAGCCAAGTGTATGCGAGCCACCAAAGTTCTCCCAAGATCCACCGTCGAAGTCACTGTCATTGAACGGATCATCACTGTCAGCATAGAAACCCAACGTTAGCATGCCGTTCGAAGACACTCGATTAAATGTCATATGCAGCTCATTCCCCCATCGATCGAAGGACCGCTGGATAGCGCTACGAATGGCAGCGTCATTTACCAGGTCGCTTGAGGGCATCGACTCGATGGTATATGTAACTACGTCATTGCTTAACCAGCTTGCAGGCCGGTCTACACAATCCTGGGCGACGGTCAAGCCAGGGCGAAAGGCGCCGATTATCAACACCAGGAAGGCAAAGCCCAGCATTTGATAGATATGCTTCAGGGTTAAATCGCGAATATCTTGCACATTAATATTTGTTATCTGGGTACTGCTTCGTGTCTTTTTCATTGCTAGAATGTGAATATAGGTTTATTGTGTCATTTCCCATCAAGACGCCTTGCGTAGGCGTCTTTCATCTTTAAACACAGACCACAGATCTAAATAGGCTCATGAGCCTATTTCATTCCAGTGAACGAGTAGTCTCGCTGAAAAAAATCCATTCATTCTTCAGGTATTCCTACCTGACCCCTTCACTTCACCACGGTAATCTGAATCCTCACCTTTTTGTTCAGACGCCCGGAATGATAAAGAAACATAAAAACAATACGCGACCATCCACGAAAGGCGAAGTTCTTCTGCTACGCGTTGTGCGAAATTGACAACAGGCACTCCCAAGGTGCCCGTTTTAGTATGGCAGAATAGCGTGATTGCGTATCATAACCTGACTCTGTAGCTTTAGGTTCTATACCAATACTCACTATTCTTAGACAGAAATGCGTTTATCCCTAATTATTCTACTGGTTGTTTTGTCCGGATGCGAGCAAGAAATGCCCCACCCTGCGATGGCTTTAACTGATACTGAAAAGGCAATGATAGCTGAAACAGTTAAAGAACACAGCGAATCGTTACGTCTGTTTTTTGAGGATTCTGATTTTGCGAGAGTAGATTCGATGCTTGTAAGTGATGGTTATAGCCAACTAATAAACGGTCAGGCAATATGGACGTCTGAAGAAGCACTAGGAATGTTTAAGTCAGGTTCTGAGTATAGTACCAGTAATAACATGAGAGGCGAGGTAGAACATGTACGTCAAGACATGACTGTGCTTTCTGAAACTGATGTGCTTGAAATTGTGGCTTTTACACAAAAGACATATCAAGCAGATAGTCTGATAGCTGATGCAGAAGGGACTCGAACAATCCTTTGGAAAAAGGGAGAGCCTGATTGGCAAATAAAACATGTCCATGTGTCTTACAAAAACCCTCAAAACGAGGAAGGTTGAAGTTACCATAGAATGAACTACTTCTAGGCGGATACTGTTGCCGAATTCAAAACCGGACAAAAAACACTCGAAAAGACCTATTCACTGCAACTTAAAAAGGGCTCAGGCGCACCGATATAGGCCGTTAAAGAATTCGGCAACAGTATCCTAGGCGGAAAGCGAAATACAAACGGACACTGTAAAAATGTCCGTTTTAGTATGGCAGAATAGCGTGATTGCGTATCATAACACAGCTTTGTAGCTTTTCTGATATTGTTAGTTTAATTCCCACAGATACTCCTTAAAGCGATGAAAGTATTTTCAACCTGCCTTGTAATGCTCCTTTTTATTTCAACGAACAGCTACGGGCAAGACGGTGAAGGACTGAAAGCCAAAAAGTTCGAGAATGCTGAATGGTATATTCAGACTTACTACAAACTGGATTTGATGAAGGCTGACTCAGCCGCGTTGGTACTGAAAAATCATTTAATACCGGCAACGAGAAAAGCAGGTTATGAAGTAAATGTCTTTCAGTTGGCAACAGGTGGGTGGCAATTCATGCTACAGTTCCGAGTAGATGGCCCAGATGCATTAGGGTGGGAAGTACCTCAGTTTACGGTTGATACTATGAAGTATTTGAATGAACAAGAGGGAGGAAGTAAAGCATTGCCATATTGGGGTGGAGCTATATTAGAATACAAAACTGAAATGGTAATGAAGCGAACTTGGTAGTCTGTGTATGTTCGGGGTGCGTTTTACGAAGTGCGTGATTGAGGAGGGGAGAGGGCGCACCAGGCAATCTGTTACCAGCTAACAATTTCGCTTTGTATCGCCTTTTACGCAATCCAATTACCGACCATGCAGCGTTTTGCGAAATGCTAATACTTTGCCATTAGAAGTTAATATTTCACATTCAACCCCAGCCGTCTAAGTTCTCCTCAGTATTCAGGTGGTAGTAACATTTCATTTGAATCAGGCTAATCAATCCGGTGTTACC
>JBGCEN010000296.1:0-5603 GCA_045106435.1 Rhodothermales bacterium | reverse complement strand
GCGATCTGAACGGATCGTTCTTTTTGATGGCATTTTTAATTGCCAACGTAGTTGGACTGCTGGCCGGCAGCTATCCTGCGTTTTATCTGTCTTCTTTTAACCCGCTCAATGTATTACGGGGTACTTTTCTTCCAAACAAAGGAGCGGCGCTTTTACGTAAAGGATTGGTAAGTTTGCAGTTTGCGCTATCCGTATTAATTATCGTTGCTACCATTGCAATCTATCTGCAAATTCGCTTTATCCAGGATAGGGATATAGGGCTCGATAGAGAAAATATCATCTATTTGGCGCAAGAGGGCGCACTATCGAGCCAGTATGAAGCTGTTCGTCAAGAGTTACTTAGCCGCCCCGGTATCGCCAATGTATCTGCCTCTACTTCGAACCCGTTAAATATTGGTACAAGTACTGGAGGGGCGAAATGGCTTGGGAAAGATCCCAATGATGATCATGCATTTTACTTAATGGGAACGAGCTATAACTTTCTGGAAACCATGATGATGGAATTGGTCGATGGGCGGACATTTTCGCAGGATTTTGGAGCGGACAGTATGAGTTTTGTTGTGAATGAGGAAATGGCAAAGCTTATAGGCGACAATACCCTGGGGACCGAACTCAGCTTTTGGGGAAATAATGGTCCAATCATTGGGATAGTAAAAAACTTTGATATGAACTCGCTGTATTCGCCCACCGCACCTGTCATCATCAGGCTTGAAGCGCAAACAAATTCTGTATACATCCGCACAGAACCTGGTCAAACAGAAGAAGCCATAGCGAGTCTGGCGAGCGTATTTGCCACGTTTAATGAGGGATATCCCTTCGATTACCATTTCCTTGATCAGGCATTTGAACGCCGCTTCAAAAGTGAAATTGTGCTGGGTAAGCTCGCGCGTGTTTTTGCCATCATTGCGATCTTTATCTCATGTCTCGGACTCTTTGGTCTGGTGTCTTATTCTGCTGAACAGCGCACAAAAGAATTGGGCGTACGGAAGGTCCTGGGTGCTTCCGTTTTGAATTTGGTTGGTTTGTTAACCGGCGAAGTCACCAAGCTTGTGTTATTGGGAGTCGTGATTGCTACACCCGTTTCGTACTTCTTGATTAGCGAATGGCTTGTTGGATTTGAGCACCACATTGAAATAGGTCCGGGTCTGTTTTTTACGGCCGGCTTTATGGCGATTGGCATCGCATGGTTAACGGTGAGCTATCAGGCCATCAAGTCGGCACTGATTAATCCGGTTAAAGCGATTCGGTATGAATAAAGGTGTCTTAGGTACACTGAATTGACGAGACGGGAGGATTATGATTTTCCCCCTGTATTATTTTCTTCCTGCAAAAAAGGAGGCGACCCAAAGATGATTGGTTCATCGAACAAAATTCATTGCGCTACGCATCTTCCAGGTGTGCAGCAACCACTGCTGCTTTGAGTTGAGCGAGGAGTGCTTCCCGGTTCTGGGTAGCTGAAACGAGGAAGGCTTCGCCGGCCTCTGTATCTTTATCGTAGATCCCACTCCACAAAATCATCTCCACCATCAGCGGCAAAAGGTCGATTCCTTTCTGTGTAAGGCTGTAGCGTATACGTGATTTTTTAACCGGGTCTTTGCCCCTGGTAATCAAGCCATTCTCAAGTAAATTTTGCAGACGATTCCCAAGCACGCTGGTTGATACCTTTTCATCTGCTTCAAGGAATTCGTTGTAATGGCGTTTTCCCTTGAACATCAAGTCTCTGATAATCAACAAAGACCATTTGTCGCCAAAGTGTTCAAGGGCGAAGTTGGTCGGGCAGTGTGAGCGTGGATTCATAATTTTAAGAGTCACTGATGAAATCGGTGGCTCGTTCCGGATTTAGGGTTCAAGGTTTAGGGGGTGTTGTGATTTATTGAGCATGGTATAAGTTCATTTAACTTACGTCAGTTAGGTATAAGAACTTTTGATAAATAGGCTCAATACATTCTTTTTGTCATCCTGAACGAAGTGAGGGGTCCATAAAATTCATTGGGCCATCTCAACTGTTTTAAGCCTTGCATGGATTCCTCAATCAAGTTGAGGACAGACTCCTCGACTTCACTCAGGATGATGTTGGAAATAGCCTTTTTCAGTGCCTTTAAAGTATTTCTTGTCCCGAATCCACGTTAACTTGCAATTTCAGAGTTAAGTTGATATAATTAACTCTGGAATTGCAAGTTAAATATAAACGAGATCATTTGCTTCATGCAAACTGAAATTATATCGCCACCCAGGACGTTTGATTTAAAATCCATTGGTTTGACCATTTTGGCATTTATGGTTGCTTCTTTTGGGGTGCAAGCGCTATCGCACTTTGTAATCAATGTATCGCATTACGCCGGCATCTCTATCATGCGCACAGAGCCCATTATACCGTTGGGGATTTTAGCAATGGTTGTGCAGGGTGCTATTCTGGGCATTCTATTTCAACGTATCCAGATGAATGGGTCCGTGATGCGGAATGCCCTCATGTTTTCGCTTATGATGGGGCTCTTTCTAGCCATCTACATCGCAGTGGTTGAACCGTCGAAATATATCGTCCCTTCCATCGGGGCATGGGTGCTTGTTGAAGGCATTGCAAGTACCGTGCAGTTTGGTTTGTTTGGGGTTTTGCTCGGGTTAATACATAGGAAATCATGACACTGTGAGATGGACTCAGGGTTCAATGTTTCGTATTTTCTTAGGCCGATCAATTTTTCACCAGGTGACTTATGCAGGAAGGAGATATAACGGCATTCTTTTGGGGATTAGCGACTCCACTTCTTGACGATATGCGTATCACAAAAAGTACCATGATGGGCTTTCCTTGCCTGCGCGTTGATGGTGATTTCTTCGCTTCCGCTAATCCCAAGACAGGCGATTTGGTTGTGAAACTGCCGGCAGATCGTGTGCTCAGTTTGATCGAAGAAGATCAAGGATCTACGTTTGCCCCCGCCGGCCGGCGCTTTCGCGAATGGGTGGTGATTTCAACCAGAGATGCAACGCAGTGGGCCGCACTGATCGCTGAATCCCGACAGTTCGTGGCTCAGAAATAGGCCATGGTGTATCGACTCTTGGACGACTTGAAGAATTATCGAGTCAGACAAGCCTTGACAGGAAGATGGAGAGACAGGTGTAACATGTCTATGATGCTATCTGCGCGCAAGCACATCTTTTTTGCCAAATGGTATCAGATATTATGTGGGAATTGATAGTGTAATACAGGTTTCTACCTATAAGAACGCTAAACTTTGAACCCTAAACCCTAAACCCTAAACCCTAAACCCTAAACCCTAAACCCGAAACGAATCAAGGATGCCCTGCCCCATTTTGGGCAATCCAGAACACATGACTCCCCGGCATCCTTTTTCTTTTTCGCAACTTTAGCTGTGCATGTATCGTCTTGCTATATCGATCTATAGTATAGTTGTGAACATCCCACCAGACTAAAGTAGCATGGTACCCAAAGTTCTTACCGCTGCCGCGATGCGGCCCATCATTCTTGCCATTCTTGCTCATGGGGATGGCTATGGATACGAATTAAGTCAACGCGTTCAGTTCATTTCGGGTGGCGCTATTGAATGGAATGCCGGCACGCTGTATCCACTGCTGCATCGACTTGAAACAGAAAAGCTGATCGAATCTTTCTGGCAGCCTTCTGATGCAGGACCGAGGCGCAAATACTACAGACTCACAGCAAAAGGAGAGGAGGCTGTTAGCACGGAAAAAATGCAATGGATGACCATGCATAATGTGCTGTTGAAATTGTGGCAGCCAACCGTGTCGTTTTCCTGAAGGTGCCCCGCATGAATTCTTTGGTCTTCCAGTCATTCAATGTACTTCCCGGACGAAGGTTAATCGTGTGAAAAAATCTGTATTCAACCTGGACACAGCCATAGCTACCTGGCGAAGCCTTCTTGGGCGCCGGCGGGTGTTTATAGGGGACGACCTTGAAGAACTGGAAGGTCATCTACGCGACCATATTTCGCAACTTGTCCACCAGGGGCATTCTGAGGAAGAAGCTTTTCAGCAAGCACGAGCCCATTTGGGTGATTTTACGTTACTGGAAAAAGCATACAAGCATGTGTTCTGGCGCAAACTGAAGCATAACAAACAGCTACTCGGCAATTTATTTTACCATATCTCAATGATCAAAAGTTATTTGAAGCTCGCTGTTCGTAATCTGAAAAAACACAAAGGATACAGCGCTATAAACATTTCCGGGTTAGCTGTCGGACTGGCATGCAGCTTTTTTATTTTTATCTGGATCCAGCATCAGTTGAGCATCGATAATTTTCATGCAAAGGGTGATCGGTTATTTCAGGTAAAGATTGATGATCATGGGGGAGATGGCCTTGCCAGATGGTCGAATGTCCCTATGCCGTTGGCATCCACACTGGCGTCTTCTTTTCCGGAAGTAGAGCACGCGGTGCTGACCCTCCCTATCCGTGCAGCGCTCAAACAATCAGGGCACTCAAGTAGAGAGCAAGGCTATTATGCCGGCGCAGGATTTTTCGATACCTTTTCCTTCCCCTTCATTGCCGGCGATCCTGCTCAGGCACTGAATGATCCAAGCAGCATTGTGATTTCTGAGAGCGTTGCTGCAAAATATTTTGGCCCCAATTGGCAGGCGGGACAGACCATTTTGGGCAAAACACTGACCCTCGATTACTGGCAGTCAGATGGCGGTGTTTTGGGGCAGGCGGTAACGGTGAATAGTGGTAAAGACTTCATGATCTCCGGTGTGTTCAAAGAAGTGCCTCGATATTCAAGCTTGCAATTCGATATCGTATTGCCTGTAGCAGAAGTTGTGCAAAACTTTGCCCACATTCAGGGATGGGGTCCGCGATGGTTTGAGCTCACGCTGACATTGCAGACTGGTGTTGATGCAAAAGTATTTGGCAACAAGGCCGCATCGGTTTTGAGAGATAATGTGGAGGGTGCCGAGAATCAGGATCTTGTGCTTCAGTCTTTTGGGCATGTTTACTTACATAGCACCAATGAAAATGGGACACAGTCGGCCGGCCGCATCCAGCAAGTGTACATTATTGGATTGATAGGATTGGCGATTTTGCTGATTGCCTGCGTCAACTTCATGAATCTTGTCACAGCAAGATCAGGACAGCGAGCCAGAGAAATTGGTGTAAGAAAAGCATTAGGGGCAACGCCCTCGTCCTTGATTCAGCAATTTTTGGGAGAAGCTATTCTCACCTCCGTGCTTGCGCTGTTTTTTGCTGTAGGATTGCTCATTGCTGGTTTACCTCTATTTAATTCCGTAGCCGGCACAGCTATAACCGTATCAGATCTGGCGCTACAGAACTGGTTCTATTTTGGCCTGATTGCATTGGTTACGGGCGTGATGGCCGGCAGTTATCCATCATTCTATTTAGCTTCCCAGCGTGTGGTAAGCGTTTTTCGAAGCCAGATAAAAACGGGCCAGAAAGGTGAGGTGAGCCTGAGAAAAGGGTTGGTTGTATTCCAGTTTGGTGTTTCCGCTTTTCTGATTGTTGGTACGCTAACTGTTTATCAGCAACTCAACTATCTACAAAACAAAAACCTGGGTCTGGATAAAGAGAATGTAGCCATGATTCGGTTAGAGGGAGCGATGCATCAGCAATTTGATG
>JBGCEN010000295.1:0-23172 GCA_045106435.1 Rhodothermales bacterium | reverse complement strand
TTTATAAACTGGCGTCGTCACAGGGATAGTTTTAAAGTGGTTAGTTTTTGGTTATTAGTGGTTAGTTGTTTGATACTCGACCGTCGAATAGGCTTGTTTTGATGGTGAAATGAGGTATTTTTCCACTAACCACTAACCACTCAATGTCATTAAGTTAAGGATTTTCACAACCTGATCACTTGCGCCTTGAGCTCGAAAATAGCCTAAAAATGGCGATCTTTTTTTCAGCGCAAGACTCATTTTCCCTTAACTTAATGACATTGAGTGGTTAGTGGTTAGTGGTTAGTGGTTAGTGGTTAGTGGTTAGTGGTTAGTGGTTAGTGGTTAGTGGAATTTATCATTTGTAAGACTGAAAGTGCTTAGGATGCTGATACCTTCTGGATTAGTGACCTGAGCATTTTTCGTATTTCTGTTATATCAGAATAGACTTTTTCGTATGAATCAGTTGGAATGTATTTCAGATCGTATGCTAGCAAAAGCTGATATTCAAGTTCTGCTGCAGAGCCCATTGATATCTCAAGAAAATGTCTGAGTTGAGCGTTGGTATCTCGACCACATCCCTCTGCCATATTGGAAGGTATCGACACTGCACAGCGTCTCATTTGAGATGACAATCCATATCTCTCATCTATTGGAAAGCTTTTAGTCAACTTGTATACTTTCAAAACAACAAGGTGTGCTTTCTCCCAAACCAACAGTTTCTTAAAATCTTGCATCGATCCCCATATAGTAACATATAGAATTTCTATACAGACAAGCTGCAGAATTATTTCATACCCTTGCCCTAAAGAAAACTAACCACTAACCACCAAAAACTAATGACTCAATTAGACCTCCTCGCCTTTGCTGCTCATCCGGATGATGTGGAGTTGTGCGCCGGCGGCACGATGTGTTTGTTGGCAAAGCAAGGGTATTCTACGGGTATTGTGGACCTTTCCCAGGGAGAATTGGGGTCGAGAGGGACACCGGCTTTACGGAAGGAAGAGGCCGCCGAAGCGTCAAAAATACTGGGCATCTCTGCGCGGGTAAACCTGGGCATGCCTGATGGTGATATCCAGAATACCAAAGCCAATCAGCTAAAAATTATAGAAACCATTCGGCGCTTCAGACCCCACATCATTCTACTCAATGCCCCCCTTGACCGGCACCCAGATCACGGGGATGCAGCAGAACTGGTAAAATCTGCACTCTTCTATGCAGGACTCATAAAGGTGGAGACGAGAGGTCCTGATGGCACGCTGCAAGAACCGTGGCGCCCTGATCATGCACTGCACTATATGCAATCAACGCCGTTTGAACCTACCATGATTGTTGATGTGTCCGACGTATGGACGCAGCGCATGGAGGCCATGCAGGCGTTTAAATCGCAGTTTTTCAATCCGGGATATAAAGCGGGTAAAGACGAACCACAAACCTTTATTTCAAACCCTGAATATTTCAAGTGGATTGAAGCACGTGCGCGTACGTACGGGTATATGATTGGCGCGACGTATGGTGAACCGTTCCTCTATAACCAGGGCCCGATCGGGGTTACTGATTTGTTCGCTACACTCTCCCGTAAAAAAGAATTTAAATAGGAAGATGCAGGTTTGCCGTGTCTTGTGAGTCTACTAATTTGTTGCGTTATCTGAGGCATCAGCAGTGGTAATAGACGGATCTTTCAGATGAATTTGATGCGATCCCGGTGGTAGTAACTCAATCACCAACAACATTTTCTCCAGATCTCTCTTAGACCAGACCTCCAATCGGCCGGCCTCCAGATCTAACAGACGATGCGCACCTACATCCAGTGCAAAATCCAGGCTCAGTCCACGAATTACATCCCCCGAATTATTTTGAACCATCAAGGTGTAGCCGTCTGGATTTACAGACTCAATTTCTACGGCTACACTGTTTCGCGCAGACCACCAATCAGACATATCACCAAGCGTTGCAATCCAGGTGTTTTGTGTCCTGACGTAGCGCCCAAATTCTTCGAGAACCTGCGATCGTTGCTGAGTAAGCCCCATTGTTTCTGGCTCAAACGCAAACAGGAACAGCCCCTCAGCGTTGTGCCGGGCAAGAAAGTTGGCTTCCATAGCTGCACTCCAACGTTCACGAACCGAAGTTGGGCCACTCACACCGCTTCTATCATCTAATGCGTATGAAAAGAGAGAAGGGTACAGCGTTATCACTTCCTTTTGCTTCATGGATCGGTCAACACCCGCATCCTCACCCGCCATTGCCAATTCAGTACTGACGTTAGAAGAATCTATCTCAGAGGAGAGTAACACATCACGATAGTCCAGCTCATCTTCCCATCGAAGAAACGTTGGCACATTAAGTGTTCGCGCATCTGACAGCATATAATCTAGCTCAAGGTCTACCATAACCCGTAGCGTGTTGGGATCGTAAAAGCCGCCCGGTGGATAGAAACCGTGTACATGCTTCGTGAGCCGGCCCAGTTTTTCCTTTGCCAAACGCACGCGGTTGTATTGCAAATCCATGGGCTGCTTCGCCAACATTGCGTCTGTATCCGAAGTCAACGCCAACTCGCCCTGCGTTACAATTCTATCAATAATATCTGGATGATCATCAACCCTGCTGGTTACAATAAAGTAGGTGGCTTTCACTTTAGCCCGATCCATAGCATTTAACACCAGATCCATCCCAAGTCGATAGGCATAAGGCTGGTATCCCAGAGAAGGGAGTACAGCAAAACTGGATGCAGAGGTAAATCCATGCGGCCAACGCCGAACAGACAATGCAGGGACGCGTGTTACATGCGCCATCGAATTGAGTACAAGCCCTTGATAAACAGCTTGTTGTTGCTCATCAAGCGATACATCCTGTGGATTAAAGCCCATCCAGACAAAACGGCCTCCGCCATATTCTCCCCTGAGCAGCAGTGTAGATACATTGAGTGCCTGCTCAATCAGCCTGATATCCATCCGCTCGTAAGCAACCAAATGGCCCATTGGCTGGCTATCCAAAGGCAACACTGCCGTGCCCAGCGCCGGCCTTGACACGTTTAATTGAAATCCTGGTGCAATACCATTCGTTGGCGGATGCCCCCCTTCGATCGTTTGCAAAAGACCATTCAGCGAATCAGGTAGTTCGATGGAAGGTTCAGCACCAAAGATCTCTTTAAAGAATCGATCGTTTTGAAGAACACCACGGTCATCGAGAAAACCAACGCGTCCCGAAGCAATAAGCCCTCCGCCACGCTGCATGTAAGCCCGAACAACTTCCCTTTGCCTTTCCGAAAGCACTTCGGCGTTCGGCATAATGAGTAGTTTTATTTGCTCACCGATACCGCTTGTCAATGAGGTATCTCCCATGACATGGTAAGGTAAGTCCATGCCTACAAGGAAATGCTCCCACAATCGGATAGCATTGTTTACCGCCGGCTCCAGCGCCGAATTAAACCGGATCGTATTTTCAGAGAAGAACAACCCGATCTGCGCCTTATCTCCTGTACGTAGCTGATCAAGCTTTGTAAAAGTTGTCGCGGTTGTCCGATCCAGATACACATCCGTATGAACAGATTGCGCGTAAACCGAATTTCCAACAGGCAAAAATGGACACAACAACACAAATGTAATCGCGGCCGCGAAAATCGCCGGACTGGTACACGTGTGTAGCTTTTTCAAAATAGATTTTACGGGTAGGCTCAAGCGTTGCATAAAAATTAATCCCAATTGTGGGGTACGCTTTTATCGGAGTGCCAAACTGGCTGTTGGCAAAAGGTTTTCAGAAGCATCTTCAGCTATTAATGGAAGACTGTCTTCAAAAATCAGATCAATGTGGAACAGGCGTGTTTGCTGCGGCTTCAGCGATACAACCTTTATAAACAAGAGCGAATTATTGTTGGTTAGCTCGTGCTTTGGAATTGAACTACCAATAAGTTCAGGCCTGATGCGGACAGATTCTACTTCCTGCCCCAAATCGATCATCACGCCTATTTGCTGGACCACCTCTCCATTCTGATTTGATAAATGCAAAACCAGTCTTGATTTCCCACTTTGATCCATGGCGACTTTAATCCCATGTCGCTCGCGCCACCATTGTGTAATTTCGGTACTTGTTGCTATCCAAAAGCGATTCTCTACCAAACTACGCACAATTTTGGGCAGCATGTATCTATAGGCCGGCTTACCAAATCCTTCAGAACTGTAAACCAGCTGATACAAGCCGGCTTCATCGCCAATCCGTTCGATTTCCTTTTCAATAGGATCAAAAGATATAGCCCGAGATGTATTTGCAGCGATAATCTCTTCGTCCGTCCAGGAAGTCGCAGTAAACCGGGTGAGCCTTGGTGCGGTGAAACGTGATACAACCGGCAACGACCGGCGCTCGAGAGAATCGGTAAAGACAGACGTATAGCCGGCTTTTGCCAGCGCGCTTTGCATCTCCATCTGCATAGCGCCAAGTTGTGAAGAGCGATACGTCCTTACTTCTCCTTCAGACACCTCTTCAAGCACTGATCTCAAATTCGAGAAACGCTGCTCCTTGTCGCTGAAGCTGTCAAACGACCGATCTGCATAATCATCCAAAACCCCGATCTCACCACGAGATTGCAAAGAAACCACCGTAGAGCGGTGCAAGTCGGCTTGAGTGGGTTCGATAAAAAACGTGCTGCGCACACCTTGCTCTTCCAGGGAATCAGCAATGGGCAACAGATTGTCGAGATTTGCGCCGCCCAAGCCGGAGAGCATGGCACCGCCACTATAAGGCGCCGGCCAGTCTTTAAGCCAAACGGATGGCGTTTTTCTCAGATAGTTAAATACGTTTTTAAAAAATCTATCGATGGCAACAATGTCTGGCATCTCGGTATGTCCTACACCCAATGCATCCCGTCGAAAGCCGGAATACACAAATCTGCCATTCAAGTACGTGCCGTATACAATACTGCTCTGATCTTCTATGCTGCTGGCATCAAGGGATCGCACCCAATCTGTCCAGTAAGCAATTGGCCGGGTTTCTTCCCGTATGATCTTCATCCGTATGGCAGGATCATAAACCTGTACAAAAAGGCCATAACCCGCCGGCATTTTCAGGGTAAGCGGTGTATTCCCCAGGAATGATACCTGCTCCATACCAAAGCCTACGTAGGGGTAAGGTGTTTTACGACCAGAAGCATCACCAAGCCAGCTATAGTAATTTACTGTCACACCGGACTGGGCCTTTAATTCGCCAAACTGATCCCGCAGCATCATAGTAGAAGTGTCTGCCTGGGCATGATCAGTACGAGGTGGAGAAACGCTTAGCGGAGCCACCCAGCGATAGCCGGCCAACGGTTTAAAATCATTTTCCTCAATGCCACTGAGCACATTGTTGATTGGCACATATATACCAGGTTCTACCTTTCCTGGAAAAACAGATTGAAACGCACGATAGGTCCCTTCATTTCTGTCTACATCTGCCACATGCTCAACGCCAAACAACGATTCAATAACAGACCAGCCCCGCACCCGTCCATCTGGTCTGTAATAACCCGTTTTCCACGAGGCATATACATTACCGCCTGCCTCCATAAAAGCCAGGATCTCATCGATTTGTTTATCGCTGAGTGCATGAGATGCCGGCAAAATCAATACATCGTGTGATTCAAATAATTCGCCGGCTTCTAATTTTTCATCACTGATAAAATCGGTGCTCAAATTGTAAGCACTGCTATCCACATAAGCCTGCCATGAACCAATCAGATAATCGTACCAAACCGCTTCTTTATCTACTTCAGGAGTATGCTCGCCAAGGTCTCTTGTAAAATCACTGTCTAAAATAGCAATACGAGGACCGTCATCTCGCGCGGAGATGACCGGGTAAAACTCACGGATACTAAAGGCACCCAGCGCACTCTCAAGCAGCAGCACATACACAAGAACGCCGGCTGAAATAGCCGTCACGCCCAGTGTCATGAACCATAATGTGTTGATGTGCTCCAGTTCAAATTTTGACATGCTGAATAACTCTCAGGAAAGCGATCCTGGGTGCTTATACTATTTCTTGTACGCTGGTAACGAGCATAAACAGTAACGAGCACAGCCTCATATAAGCTGTGTTCTATTTGATTTTATATTGAACGCTGTGGCCAGGTAAGGACAAACAGTTCATGACAAGAGCATCCACGATATCATGAAGGATTATCTAATGCATCATTGTGACTGCGATAATAATACGCTGTGCTACAGTAACCGATGCTACAGTAACCGATGCTACAATAACCGAAGCTTCACAGCACGATGGGCTCAATTACCTTTACTCCCCATCTTTATCCGGATCGAGGGCAGACATCTGTTTGCCTCGCTGGTTGCGTTCAGGGCCACCATTCATGTTTATGGGTGCAAACCCTTGATCAGAGTACTCCCAGAAAAACGAATCTAAAGACTGACCCTGAAACTGATCATTGCCGATGGACTGAAGCTCATCATTGATACGGGGCTGCTGGCCTTGAATGCCTGGTGCGCTATTCGCTTCGAAGTAGCGATCGCCCGGCGGTGTAGTTCCTGTTGGTGCATAATACATCGACGCTTCTGCTGGCGCAGAATCACCTCCGTACATCATTTCAGCCTGATTTACCGCCATTACAACATGATGCGGATCACGCTCCATTTGCAACTCAGACTCTTGCGCACTACCCTCGCGCATTTTGTAGAGAATGTAAGCCGCAACTGCCAAGATAAATGTAGCAACAGTCCCTACGAGAATAATGGTCGAAAGAATTGGGACAATTTCCATAATTACAATCCTCGTATATATACGGGGGACATATCTACAGTACTCAATTTCAGGGTTGCCTGTTTCCGCAAATGAGATTGAGCATGTGTTTGATAAATATTAAAACCAGACACCATTTTACAATTAATCAGGTGATATTGGTTTAAAAGCCTAAAAAATGGGGCTTGTGGGGAGTCAAATTACTTAAACGATGCTTTCACAAAAAGCAGGCCACAACGCTCATATTAGCGCGCCGGCGTACCAATTCGTTCAAGTTTACCCCAAACCATTCCAAGGCCAAGAAATTCTTCAACGGTTGCAAACGTTTTACAAACGTCGATAATCAGAATGAAAAACAACCGATAGAAGAGTGAATAAAAAATCAACCGAGCCTCCTCTTTTTCCACTGCTACACAATACAATGCAGCAATAAGATCCAGAATCGTCAAACTCAGCCACCAATACGCAAGGAAATAAATCAATCCAAACGCGGTAGCAATAAATATAAAATACAGGTTCGCAAACACATTCATCACGGGCCAGATCAACGACTCAAAAGCCATTGCCCACATAACCATCGTGCCACCAAAATTAATGGTGGGATTAAAGAATAAATCCCGATGCTTCCGAATGGCTTGAATAATGCCGCGCGTCCAGCGATACCGCTGCTTTAGCAAGTCGGTTAACTTATCTGGTGCTTCTGTAAACGACTGCGCACGTGGTTCATACTCTACGCGCCATCCTTCCCGAATAATCTTCAGCGTCAGATCACAATCTTCAGCGAAGGTATCCGAACTGTAGCCGCCGGCGTCCATAATGGCCTGTTTACGAAATAAGCCAAGCGGACCCGGGATAATATTTACCAACCTAAAAAGGCTTTGCGCAGAACGGGCCATATTCAGCCCTTCCACATATTCTAATGCCTGTAATGTAGTCCAGATGTTGTTGCGGTTATCCACCTTCACATTGCCGGCCACAGCGCCAATGTTGGGATCTTTGAAGTGCCGCATGGCCTGTCTCAAGGTGCCCGGCGAAAGCTGTGAATCTCCGTCAACACAAAGGACAAAATCATGGGAAGAAACCTGGATGCCGGCATTCAGTGCGGTTGATTTGCCTCCATTGGTCTTTTCTACCAGCTTGACGGTCGCATGGCCATAATCCCCTACCAGACTATGTGCAACAGCTCTTGTATCATCGCGCGATCCATCGTCAACAACAACAATTTCGAATTGAGGGTAGTTCAGCTTCAGCAGAGAGCGAACTGTATTTGTCAGTAATTTGCCTTCGTTGTAAGCCGGCACAATAATCGAAACCGGCGGATACCCCAAAGCTGATTTCTCAGACATGGTGTACTTCGCGGTATTCAGATAGGCAATATTGAGCAAGGCAAGGTAGCGAAGCAAAAGCACTACCAGGAAGAACACCAGGGCTACAATCGAAGAATAAACTCCAAGCCCCTCCCAGGTCAACGTGGTTCTTTTCCCCGTCCAGTTCCTCAACAGGCCGGCGGGGTCCTCCATAAAAACGTAAATAACGGCAAACAGAAACAGAGAAACGACACCATAGGTGAGCATTCTGCGTCTGTATTTCTTCCCTTTGTCTTCTACCTCATCATCTCCGAGTCGCTCCTCCGGCATAAATGCCTTACGCACCAATGGCAAACGCTTGCGCGCCGGCAACCAGTCATCAGGAGTAAGTGCTGATGTACGCTGAGAATAAGGAATCGCATTTGGGGCGACCTGCAAATTCGGCTGCATACTCTTATCATCCACTGCTTTCGCAGATGGATCGTCCTCAACATCATCTTGAGGGGTAGAAAATAAGTTCTTCCAAAAAGAGTTTTTCATATCAACACAACGGAGCTGGCCCGTTACAACGTCCAATAAAGTGCTCCAGTAAAGACAAACGTTTTAAACCCTTCGTCACGGATGACTTCCTGCCCGTCAAGAAATCGCACAGAATATCCTCCGCTCCCACTCAGACTCAAAGAAAGGTGTGGATTAAATCGGTAAATAAGATCAGATTCCAGCCGTGCAGCAAAAGCGCCTCTTCGATAGGAAACCAATCCGGTAGTTGCACGCGTCCGCCAAAACCACTGGGTGATTAATTCGCGTTCATATTCAACCCAGATATCGTACGCCTGATATCGCTGTGGAGAGAAGTACGTCTCTAACGTGTGCTTGTAATCGATATTATTGAACGACAGTCCAAGATACGTATGAGGTAACACACGATAGCTAGCTTCTAGTCTAAGCTCGGTGCCGGCATTATTACCTATACGTGTAAGCGTACTGTCGGCCCTGCCTTTTACAATGTTGTATGCAAAAGAGGCACTGACACGCAGCGTTGAATCCGGCAAAATATCTACGGTACGGCCTTTTATGTCAAATTGCGTCAATCTGAGGCCAAATTCTCCCCCGGCAGGCGACCATAGTTGAAGTGCTCCTTCCGTGGTTCTTGCGCCGATGGACGCTGTATATTTTTTGGGCACTTGTTTCAGATATCGCAGATCTGCAAACCCAACAGTGCGCGCTCCAGAATAATCAAAAACGCCAAACTGCAACCAGATCCGGTTGGTATAGCCGGCATTGGCAGAATAAACAGGAGGTGTAAGATCAAAATAACTCCCGGCCATGACCTGATTGATACGGCTCAAGGTATTTGGCGTGCCTTGCAAAAGACGCCGTGTTCCGTTCACAAAGTGTGATACGAGGCCGGCCGTAATCATGAAAGGCCGCGGCGAAGCCGGCAAGGTTACTTGAGTTAACAATCCCTGTGCCCAATGTTCGTAACTGGTAATGCTCCCCTTGGCGCGTGTGTACTGAGAAATCGGTACAACAAGCCCCACAAAGTCTGTATCAATCGATCTCTCGATCAGACTGATACGCTGGATCATGCGTTCTTCAAAGTCGGCTTTTAGCCTTGAATTTTCAGACAATCGATCAACGCGGGCCAGATACACCGAATCTGCTTGCGCGTACCGCTGCGATTCAAGGTAAACCTGTTGCAAGAACTCCCGTGCTTCTGCATCTCGCGGGTTTTTCTCAATAACCGCCTCCAGCTCACGAATTGCACCGGAATGATCGCTCAGGTAGTATCTATTTCGGGCAACTTCTTTTGCGACTGATACTGTATATTTTTTACGCTGCACAGCTTCGAGAATGCTCGCAGCCATTTCATAATCGCCAGACAGTGAGTAAAGTTTGGCGAATTCCTCCATATCAGCACGCGTACGGGTACCTTTTAACTCAAAGTAATCCTCATAGCGCCTGATTGCATGGTCGTACTCGCCCTGAACGGCCAGAGAACGTGCATCATTAAGCACCTCAGCTTGTTGGGAAATCTCGTTTCGTCGTAAGGCTTGCTCAATACGTCGATCCAAATACAAGAGCCGGCTTCTATCGTCTGGCAACCCCAATGTAAAGGCACGCCGCAACATGACATCAGCTTCTTGTGGATTGGATAGATGTAAATGTATCTCCGATAAATCGAGCGTTACATCTACATTTTCAGGATGTTTTTCCAGATAGCCATTAAGCAGCGCCAGCGCGTTGTCCACCGGCTCATCACACGCAAGAATGATGCGAACATACAATCGTATAAAACGAACGTCTGTATCATCTTCTCCCAGCAGCGTCTCAACCTCGGTCAATGCCTCCTGATAGATCCCTACATCCAGTAACAGCTGCGCATATTGATAGCGTACCCCGGTAAGCTCAGGGTACAGACCCAACCACCGGCGATATAGCTCAACTGCATCTTCAGGCCGGCGCGCAATCTGGAAAAAACCAATGAGCTGTTCGATACGAGATTCGTTGCCAGGATCTTCAGCAAGTTGTTTTTCGAGCTCTACAATGCGATCTCGAATCCAGGTACTGCGTCGTGTATCGAGCATCTGAAGACGGTGTACATATTCAGCATCCTGAGAATCTACATGCTCGGGAACGAGCAAAATCCTGTAAGCTTCCTCGATCCGATCATACTTGATGTATTCATCAACCAAGGCATATCGAGCAGCCAGATTATCGGGTTGATGCGCCAATAAGTACCGGAATCGATCAATGGGATACACAGGCGAATTGCCTGTAGCCCTAACCAGCGCATTATCTACTTGGGAAAACAGCTCCAACCAGCGCTGGGTGCCATCGTGGCGCTCCGCCAGCAGCATGAGTTGTTCATACGCCGAGAAATAACGGTTATAGCTAACCAGGTCGTATATAAACCGATACCGCCGCTCGTCTAACTGAGGATATGCTGAAGGATCAGAGACATCAGTGGGCGGAGGGTTTTCGAGGCGCTGCAACAACGTTTCGCCGGCGTTCGCCTCTGCAAGTCCTTGCTGCGAAGGCGTATGATCCGGATTCAGCAATAAGGCCTGCTCAAAGGCATTTTGGGCCCCATCAAAGTTTCCCCGCCACAACCGAAAATATCCGAGCCGCATGTACAGCTCAAAGTCCATGGGATAAACAGACAAGTATTTCTCTGCAGCTGCAATACCTCGTGCTTCGTCTCCCGGATAGCTGGCAATTGCAATCAAATACCGCTGGATAATATCAGGTGCACCTTGCAAATACTGCAAGAACCTTTCATACTGTACAACAGCCTCCCTGAATTCTCCATCTTCAAAAAGCATGTCGGCATACTGACGCCGCGCCTGGAAGTCGCTTGGAGTCTGAGCGAGGTGTTGCTTTAATGCTTCCCGGCTTTCAAAAGCTGGTACACCTTCCTGGTGGATTTCACCATCGGCAACCTGTCCATGGGCCTCTGGCATGCAGAGCACAAATCCCAACAGAAAAATGACAAACGCTCCAATACAGCCCTTGAAAGGCACTTTGGCAATGTCAGATATGTATACAGCACGCTCCATTAAGCACAAAACCCGTAGATAAAACGGTTATTTCGAAAAGAAAATATCATGCGTTGCAAATTGCTTTTTGACTGGTAGCTTTCCATTTATTCGTTTCGTTATCCTGGCTAGCAAGATTTACCAATAGAAATGCGGGGCAATAGCTTTGTGAAATCCCAGCCTTTGGTTTATCAGCGTTTGACTTATCAGCTTTTGACCTAGTTGCCTTCGAGCGCGTACGCTAAAAAGTCTTCAGGATTTTCAAAGGGCTCCCCGTTGGGCACAACCACGGCAGATACAACGTGAGGTAATTGCTCGGCTACAGAGGGATATTCTTCTCTCAGTTTGTCCTGAATTGATTCAAAAAACTCTTGTACGTTATCGCCTTTTTTGTTGGGTAGAAACGCAATAATGCGGCGCCGGCCCATATCAACGAGTATATCATCTGGCTGGGACACAATCTTTTCTATGGCCGGCAACAGCATATCCAGACCAATGGTGCCGTCAGCAGTAGATTGCTCTGCTTCCATGCGCAGTGCTACCAACAAAAAGGGTTTATACTTTTTAGTTGCACGCTGTTTGAAAGACTTCTTCAGTTTATTATAAAAAGCCTCATGCATCTCCTCTACGTCGCGCAAAGAATCTACAGCAACAGAAGGGACCGAAGTGCTTGCCAGCGAAGAGATTTCATGTGGCATGCCAGGGCCCAGTGGCCTGAACGAAGATGCAGGTTGTTCAGACGGCATCGTGCTTCTTTGAGCGGTTAGCCTCCCCGAAAGGGCATCCTGTCTATCAGATAATGAAAGACCCGAGATTTCCCACGGATCAACTACTTCATGGGTCACGTGCCCCAGGCCCGGCCATAGAACCAGCCGGCGACTATTGGTTGTATAGCCATCTTCTTTAGCACGGCCCTCTTCCGGCATGGAGACATGCATAGAGCCAGACATCTGGTTTCGCATAAACTCCATGATGTGGCGCGACTGTGCATTGATGACATCTGGCATCATCAGTAAAACAGTAGAATGCACATCAGCCAACTGGCCCATCATCCATCCAAACATCTCGCGAAATCGATCAAAAGACCGAAATTGCAGAAATGGCATAAAGTCGTTAATCAGGACCCGCTGGGGCTTTTCCTTCTCGATCAACCCAACGAGATCTTCAATTGCACGAGATGCCATTGCATCAGAAACATTGTTCTGAGGCGAGGACGCAGGAATCCACACGAGACGAACACGATTCTCTTTCTGCGCTTCATCCAAATCAAAATTGACAGAAGCGGCCTGAATCATCCAGTCTTGCGGCCTGCCAGGGGAAAGGAATAAGGCTTTCTCTTCAAGGACGACGCCCGTTTGAAGAAACAACATACCCAACAGACCTCTCCCGTGCGAGGCATGGCCATAGCACATGTAAGACCCACCCTGGTACATACCACCCCAGGATTTGTCGACTATATCGATGCCTGATAAGATTTTAGGGACGTAAGTCAAAGCTGCCGAAAACCTAATTTATTAATTGCCAAGAAGATCAGCTATATTACGATGCGGGGATTCAGCGTAGTTTATCTGTACACTTGACAGTTTAACTTTGCACCACGGAATCCATTCGACTTGCCTTCATTCACTCGAGATGCCTAAATCAGTTAAAGAGGGCAAAAACTCAATTCTACGTTATATTATAGAGCTAAACGAGAATCAACGCTTACATCTTTTAAGCTGATCCAGCACCGCCATACTTGCGTGTGCAAATAGTTAAACTTTTTTTCTCTCAATTCGTTGCAATTTCTTTTTTTACGGACCCTTTGCAGATAGTTTGGCTGTTATACTGGGTATAAGAGGTTGATTATTGCCGGCAATTGTACGCTTTTTCCAGTGCGCCAAAGCCCCGGATCTATTGTGTGCGACCCGGCAAATTCATACCAAAAGGTTCGTGAGATACAGTTATTGAAACCATTGCAATTAAAATCTGACAGAACTTCGCAATCTAATGCTGATTGCCAATGTGCTGGCTCGTATTATAGTCCGCTACTGTCAATTATAACGCATAGATTTTCGTTTTTTTGAGTTATGGCAGATACAAGTAATTTCCGGAATGGATTGACCCTCGTTTGGAACAACGATCTTTGGGCAATCATTGAGTTCCAGCACGTAAAACCTGGTAAAGGTGGTGCTTTTGTACGAACGAAGCTGAAAAATGTCCGGAACGGTCGTGTTGTTGACAACACTTTCCGTGCTGGGGAAAAAGTCAAAACCGCACGGGTTGAGCGCCGTCCTAATCAGTTTTTGTATGAGGACGACCTCGGTTTACACTTCATGAACACCGAAACCTATGAGCAATTCTCACTCAGGTCAGATATGGTTGACCGCCGTGCGTATATCAAGGATGGTGGCATGGTAGACATTCTGTTTCACGCTGAAACAGATGAAGCATTGACTACAGAAATTCCTACCAATGTAGAACTTCTCGTAGCAGAAACTGAGCCAGGAATCAAGGGAGACACCGCACAAGGTGCTACCAAACCCGCAACTCTGGAAAGTGGTGCTGTTGTGTATGTACCGCTTTTTATAAATGAAGGAGATGTGGTTCGTGTCAACACAGAAACGGGTTCTTATGTAGCCCGCGTAAAATCTGACTGATTCAGAAAGCGTTATTGATAACACCTTTGTGTTCAAATTATGGATCTATCCCAAATTAGAGAAATATTAAAAATCGTTGCTGAAAGCGGTGTAGCTGAAATTGAGATCGAAGAAAACGATTTTAAAATGATCGTTCGGCAGAATTCACCGAACGTTTCGATTCAGCCTTCGGCGCAGCCCTACCCGTTTCCACAACCTTTTTACCCTCCGCCGGCCTATGCCGCTGCACCACAGCCACCCCCGGCCTACGCAGCAGCACCCGCAGCACCTGCACCCGCAGCACCAACCACACCTGCGCCACCGGCCAGTACGCCTGCTGCTGCACCGCCAGCTGATCCAGCCAATACGATCAAGGCACCTATCGTCGGTACCTATTACTCGGCATCCTCTCCTGAATCCCCCCCCTTTGTAAGCGTGGGAGACAAAGTGCAGGTTGGCGATGTACTGTGCATTATTGAGGCAATGAAGCTGATGAACGAAATTGAGTCTGAAGTTTCAGGCACAATCAAGGAAGTGCTGATTGCTAATGCAGAGCCCGTAGAGTATGATCAGCCCTTGTTTGTCGTTGAGCCCAGCTGATCTACGATTAAGCTATCGCAGCCGCATCCGATGAATGGCGGCCAATTTTTGGTATCCAGATAATTGCATGATTAAAAAGGTTCTTATCGCTAATCGTGGCGAAATTGCATTACGCATAATTCGTACATGCCATGAAATGGGCATAAAAACAGTTGCCGTCTATTCAACAGCAGACAGAGATGCGCTGCATGTTAAATTTGCCGACGAAGCTGTATGTATCGGCCCACCTGCCTCCCGGGAAAGCTATCTACGGCCAGATCGCCTGATAGCTGCTGCGGAAGTTACCGGTGCAGATGCCATTCACCCTGGTTATGGTTTTCTTTCAGAAAACGCTGAATTCAGCGACATTTGCCACGACCACAACATCAAGTTTATTGGCCCCTCAGCCCATACGATTACCTTAATGGGCGACAAGAGCCTCGCAAAACAAACCATGCGCGAGGCCAATGTGCCTACAGTGCCTGGATCTGCGGGTATTCTTCAGTCTCCCCAGGAGGGCATGGCGCTGGCTGCCGAGGTTGGATACCCGGTACTTGTAAAAGCCAAAGCCGGCGGTGGTGGCAGAGGCATGCGTGTAATCACAAAAGAAGAGGACTTTGTCAATAATTTTAATGCTGCGCAATCAGAAGCAGAAGCTGCATTTGGCAATGGTGAATTGTACCTCGAAAAATTTGTAACGAAGCCTCGCCATGTTGAAATTCAGCTATTGGGTGATGGCAAAGGCACGGTGATTCATTTTGGTGAACGCGAGTGCTCAATCCAGCGCCGGCACCAGAAACTCGTTGAAGAATCCCCTTCCCCCATTATAACCCCTGAGTTGCGTCAACAAATGGGCGATGCCGCCATTCGCGGTGCTGAAGCAGTAAATTATGAAGGTGCCGGAACCGTCGAATTCCTTGTTGACGCCGACCGAAATTTCTATTTCATAGAAATGAACACCCGCATCCAGGTTGAGCATCCCGTAACGGAGGAAGTAACAGATTGTGACCTGATAGAGTATCAGATTCGCGTGGCCATGGGAGAACGCGTTCGGAAAAGAGACATTGAGTTACAAGGTCATTCAATTGAATGCCGTATCAATGCCGAAGACCCATTCAAGAACTTCAGCCCTTCGCCCGGAACGATCAATATTTTTCATCCTCCAGGAGGACACGGCATTCGCCTAGATACCCACGCCTACGCCGGGTATAAAATTCCACCGTATTATGATTCGATGATTGGCAAGTTAATCGTCAGAGCACATAACCGCGATCTAGCCATCAAGAAAATGCGCCGCGCATTAGACGAATTTGTCATTGAAGGAATTAAAACAACGATTCCTTTCCACAAACAACTGATGGTTCATCCAGATTTCCAGGCAGGGGATTTTGATACACATTTTCTGGAAACCTTCGAATTAAAACCTGAAAACGGATAACCTCTAATAAATAGACCTATGGAATTCCCAGATCAATTACGGTATAGCAAGGATCACGAATGGATTCGCGTGGAAGCAGATGGTAAAACTGCAGTTATTGGTATTTCCGAATTTGCCCAAAGCGAGTTGGGTGATATAGTTTTTGTTGAGTTGTACGACGTTGATGAGCATATCAGCAAAGATGCCACTTTTGGTACAGTTGAGGCAGTAAAAACCGTTTCAGACCTGATCATGCCTGTTTCCGGCACCATCATAGCCCACAATGATGAGCTCGAGGACAGTCCAGAACTCATAAACAATTCGTCATATGATAGCGGATGGATGATTAAAATTACCATGGATTCTCCATCCGAAGTCAACGATCTCATGACCGCAGCTGACTATGCAGAGATGGTTGGTCAATAACGCTATTCTAACATACATATTGCTTTAGTTACTGTGTACCAGGCTTCGTAACCCATCGAATCCGGTACTACGAGTGCCCAACATATAATTGATATGCAGGAACGCATTATTATCCTGGATTTTGGTTCACAGTTTACGCAACTGATTGCACGGCGCGTGCGTGAAGCCGGCGTGTATTCCGAAATCTATCCCTGTACAGATTCCCCAGAAAAAATTGCGGCATTACAACCGAGTGGTTTAATCCTGTCGGGCAGCCATTTTTCAGTGTATGACGAGGGCGCCCCCTCGCTCCATGAGGATTTTCTCAACCTTTCCAGGGCAGATGGCACCCCTGTGCCCATACTCGGTATTTGTTACGGCCTCCAATCCATGGCTTATACACTGGGGGCATCGGTTGAACAAGCTGAGCGCAGAGAATTTGGCCGCGCAGCATTGGTTGTCAACAATTCAGATGATTTGCTTGCCGGCGTTCCTTCGGGCTCAACAGTCTGGATGAGCCACGGAGATCATATTACCACCTTACCGGAAAACTACTCGATTATAGCGCACACAGACAATGCGCCCATCGCAGCGGTTCGCCACACATCCAACCCGCACTACGGCGTGCAATTCCATCCTGAAGTCATGCACACCGAGCATGGCAAACAGGTGATTGAAAACTTTGTACTCAATATCTGCGGTAGCTCAGGCGATTGGTCGCCCCGCTCATTTATTGATGAGAAAAAAGAAGAGATTCGCAAAACCGTAGGAGACCAGCACGTTATCCTCGGATTATCTGGTGGTGTTGATTCTTCTGTTGCTGCGGTATTACTCCATGAAGCCATTGGTTCACAACTGACCTGTATATTTGTAAACAATGGCTTGCTTAGAAAGGGCGAGTGGGAAGAGGTTCAAGATACTTTCCGAAACAACTTCAATATCAATCTGCGGGCCGTTGACGCTACTGATATTTTCCTGGACCGACTAGACGGCATTAAAGACCCGGAAAGGAAGCGGGTGATTATTGGCAATACATTTGTTGAAGTATTTGAACAGGAAACTGAGCTTATAAGCGACGAACTTGGTATAAAGCCGGCCTTCCTGGCCCAGGGCACACTATATCCCGATGTGATCGAAAGCGTTTCTTTCAAAGGCCCTTCAGCCACCATCAAAACGCACCATAATGTGGGTGGCCTTCCCGAAAAACTTGGATTTGAAATCCTTGAGCCTTTCAGGGAGCTCTTCAAAGACGAAGTGCGGGAAATAGGAAGATTATTGGCTATTCCAGAGTCAATCATCGGCCGGCACCCTTTTCCCGGACCGGGTTTGGCTGTACGAATTTTAGGCCCTGTTACCAGAAAAGCACTTGCCGTTCTTCGCGAGGCAGATGCCATTTTCATCGAAGAACTCAAGCTACAGAATCAATACGATAGCGTATGGCAAGCCTTTGCCGTACTTTTACCTGTACAAACTGTCGGTGTCATGGGCGACGGACGTACATACGAAAATGTGTGCGCACTCCGAGCTGTAACAAGCGTGGACGGCATGACAGCAGATTGGGCAAAATTGCCCTATGAATTCCTGGCCCACGTTTCAAACCGGATTGTTAATGAAATCCGCGGTATAAACAGAACTGTATATGATATCAGTTCAAAACCTCCAGCAACTATCGAGTGGGAATGAAAGCGTTCAAGTTATTTTTCATAACGATTCTTCTCGCATGGGGAGTTTCAACTTCGTCTGCCCAGGCACAAAGCCCGGGCGAACTGATTCCAGTCATCGAATCAGCCGAATCGGTATTCCTTACGGCTATTCAGGCCTTTGAAGACCAGGATTACGAAACGGCTGCACGGCTCTTTGGCGTTGTAGCAAATACGTTTGATCTGCATAGCAAAACAACGGCTGCGCTGCTCATGCGTGGTAAGTCGTTGTACATGAATCAGGAATACGATCAGGCAAGACTGGTACTCAACGATTTTAAGGCAAAGTACAGAACCAGCAGGTATGTGGCTGATGCTGAGCAGATTATTCTGCTGGCAACCGACGGCACAGATGCCGGCTATATAGACGACCAGATCTTAAAGCTAGGCATCGCTCTCCCTTTAAATTCGGAGTCCTCTGCTCTTACACAGCAAATGTTTAACGGCATCCGTATGGCCGTCGAAGAACACAATGCTGTTTCTTACGACAGCTTGATGGGACCAACGCGTAAAATTCAACTCATTTTTCGCGACACAAAAAACGATCAGGGCGCGGCACAAGAAGCCATCCGTAGTTTAGCCAGGGAGCAAGTTGATGCCATTATAGGCCCTCTATTCAGTAGAGAAGCCCTCGCAGCTGCGCAGATTGCAGAACTTGAACAGGTTGTCATGATCGCGCCACTGGCAACGGATGACGCGGTCTCAAGAGACAAACAGTACGTCTTCCAGGCAAACCCTACCATTGCAACACGCGGCCGGCTTATGGCGCGCTTTGCCGTGTATGGATTGGGGCTCAATGATATCGGCATTTTGTCTGATTACACCAACAACGAAAGCATGCGCATGGCGCGGGCCTTTGAAGACGAAATGAGTATATTGGAAAAAGGCGAAGTTGTATTCAGTCAAGCCATCACCGATGCACGCTCCTGGTTCAGGCTCTCCGAAAGTGTTAGCAAAGACACCTTGCTTAAAGCCGACGCCATCTACCTGCCGATCAACGGTGGAAATGCCTCTGCCCTGATTGGCGGTACGCTAACGAGTCTCGATCGTATGGGTTTTGGCTCAAGACTCCGACTTTTAGGGAATGTTGAATGGCATAATATTTCTCAAGTGTCTCTTGCAGGAAATTACAACACAACCTATTCGAATGACTTTTATGTAAATCCGAGCGACTCACTCTCACAAGTATTCCAAAACCTCTATATCTCCCAAACGGGTACAACACCAGATGACTGGCGGTTAATACTTAGCGGATACGATGTAACAACTTTTATCGCCCATCAGCTGGACAGAAAGGTATTTGAAAACAGACCCTTGGAATTCCTGATTCGTCAGGCACCTATGTTTGAAGGGCATGGAAACCGACTTGACTTCAGCAAAGGCAATGTTAATGAGGCCATGTACTACCACCAATACAAAGACGGCATACTCGAACTGGTTCGCTGACTTTCAGGAACTGTTTCTCCGTTTCAGATTACACGTTACTCGTCTTTGATGAAAAGACAGTTTCTCCTAAACAAGAACACGCACCAGAGCACATTAGTAATCTGCCTTGCTTCTTGTTTTCAATCCTGCCAAAACCCCTACAGGGGCTTATTAAGCTGCCAGAATCATCGTGTAACAGCACAGACTGGATTCGCATACTAATCCAGTGAGCCAAGCGTTATATCTTGACACAAACATTTTGCAGCTTTTATCAATATGCATAATTCAAATCTTTTTATAGCTTTTTGTTGTTCTTTACTCCTTTTGACTGGATGCGGCAATGGAGGCAGAATTGCCTACGACTCGCCACAAGAAGCTTTTGGCAAAGGCAGGGCCCTGTTCGAAGAAGGTAAATATGACGCCGCTGTCTCTTATTTCCAGGGCGTATTTAGCTTCGGGCGTACCCATCAGTGGGCTGCAGATGCTCAGCTATATCTTGCGCGTACTTACCGGGAAAACAAGGATTATTTACTGGCTGCAAATGAATACGAGCGTTTCACCAAGATCTATCGCTCAGACCCCAGACTGTCAGAAGTGAATTTCGAATGGGCTGAGACTTATTTCTTCATGTCTCCTGCTCCAGCACTGGATCAGTCAGATACAAAACGGGCAATTCAGGAATTCCAACTGTTTCTGGACCGATTCCCGAATGATCCACTTGCTGATAAGGCGCAGGAGAAAATCGTAGAATTGCGTACAAAGCTCGCTGAAAAGCAGCTTGCTACTGCGAAACTGTACGAAAAACGCGAGTTGTATGAAGCGTCTGCCCTATCCTATGAAGCTGTTTTTGATCTTTATCCTGATACGCCCTGGGCACAGCCGGCACTTGTAGGTGCCATCAAGATGTATATCGCATTTAGTGATCAGAGTATCCGCTCCAGGCAGCCGGAACGTCTCGAGGCTGCTATCAAAAATTATGATCGATTGATCCAGATTTTTGAGCAAAGCGAGCACCACGAAGAAGCAAAAGCTTATTACGAAGATGCCACCGCCAAACTCAAAGAACTTGGTGCAGATAACCCAACCGCATCTCTGCAAGAAGCTACTACTCCGGATAATTAATCAGACTGGATGAAAATAGGGATCTATGGCGGCTCATTTAACCCGCCCCACATAGCCCATCTCGTTGTTGCGGAGTCAATTCGAGATCAATTTGGGCTGGATCAGATCTTGTGGATCCCAGGCTACATCCCTCCCCACAAAACACACCTGCGGCTCGCTGATGCAAGTCATCGGATGGCAATGACACGCCTTGCCATCGCCCGCAATCCTTTTTTTGACGTATCGGCAATAGAAATTGAGCGAAAAGGGACATCGTTCACCATTGATACCGTGTCCACCCTTGTTGAGACTTATCCTGAAAACGAGTATTACCTCGTCATTGGTGAAGACAGCCTGCTAGATTTCATGACCTGGCATAAACCAGCTTCCATCGTTGAAAAAGTAGAGCTACTGGTGTATCGCCGGCCCGGACGCGAAAAAGAATCGGCCGAAGCATCCACCCTTTTCCCCAATCGCATTCATCTAGCAGACGCACCTTTGCTAGGCATTTCAAGTGCGTCCATTCGGATAGCTGTAAAAGAAAAACGATCAATCAGACATCTCGTCCCTGATGATGTCTATGACTATATTGTGCAACACGCACTTTATCAATAATGCACCCCGGGTATTTCTGGCACCTCGTGCACCAATTATTTTTGTTAGATGGATTCATTGCAAAGAAAAGCAGCCCAAGTCGTATTCCCCAGACTAGGATCAAACATGCCACCCCCCGTCCGGGTTGAGGAAGATGCGGATCGATTCAGGCAGTTGCATGCAAAGTATCAATTCGGGGGCCTGGTACTGTTTAACGGCCACAAAGACTACACGCCGCAAATCCTTTCAGATCTTCAGCGGATATCTGATACGCCACTGCTTGTCGCGTCTGATATCGAGCGGGGTACAGGTCAGCAAATGGAAGGCGCAACGCTCTTTCCCCATGCGATGGCATGCGGCAGGGCCGGCGATGAAGCCGTAGCAACGTTCGCCCGCGTAACGGCGCAAGAAGCGTTGGCATGTGGTATTCATATCACCTTTGCGCCAGTTGCAGATGTAAACTCAAACCCGCGCAATCCAATTATTGGCATCCGTGCCTTCGGCACCCAATCTGATGCAGTGAGCAGGCATGTAGCTACTTTTATCGAGACATGCAAAGAAGAAGGCTTGTTAACTACAGCCAAACATTTCCCTGGCCACGGCGATACCGAAACAGATTCACATGCGGAGATGCCGGTTGTAACAAATAGCCTCGAAGCTTTCAGCAAAACAGAACGCCCCCCCTTCCAAAAAGCCATAGCTACCTCATCTGACCTGATCATGACGGCCCATCTGGCTTTCCCTGCACTAGATCCTTTAGAAAGGCCGGCAACACTGTCCCCGGTCATCTTGCAAAAATTGTTACGTGAAGAATTGGGATTTAAAGGCGCCATCGTATCGGATAGCCTGATCATGAAAGCCATACAGCCCACGGACGGGAATATGGCCCGGTACGCTGCCAATTTGCTAAATGCCGGGCTCGACATTTTGCTGGACCCTCTTGATCCTGTAAAAATGGTAAAAGGAATCATTCAGGCCGTTGAAACAGGGCTTTTATCTGAACAACGTCTGGATGAAGCCATCTCAAGAATTCAGGTCCTCAGAAAGACGTTGAGTGATCGGTTCGGCGCCACCATCTTTGAAGACCCTGCCCGTACACAGCCGGCCAATATTGTTGGCAGCCCGCAAAACCTTCAATCCGCGCGGAGAGTCGCCGGCCAGGCGATCGAGATCACGCGAGGTGCAAGCACATTTGGCCACACAAAATCCGGCTTACCCAAACTGGCTGTCTTTATCACGCCTTACAAAACCCGACTGGATCCAACACGCGCACCCATTGAGGCAGCGCTTGAAACACACATTGACCAACTTACTTATGCGGAAGTAGACGCAACAAGTGATGATGAGACGCTGAATCATATCAAACAAATAGCAAGCGAGGTCGCTGAAGTACTCGCCATTGTGGTATCAAAGCCGGCTGCGTGGCATAAATATGGTTTACCCGACCGGCTTTCTGAGTTTGTATCGCAACTCACTACCAGTAATAAAACCACGCTCGTTTCTCTTGGCGACCCGCACGTTCTTGAACGATATCCAAATGCAGTCTGCACTATTTGCACCTACAGCGATGTGCCGGCATCGCAACAAGCCCTTGTGCAATTTCTTCTCAATCATGCATAAAATGGCTCACGAGGACTACACTGCGTCCTAGGGTGTGTTGACAATTAGCAGGGAAAAGAGCATTCGATGGCATTTTTGTTCAGATCAAGGCGCTTTTTGTGTTCGATGCAGCGCATCGGGCGCAAAAAGGAACGCAGATATGGGCAAAAAGGACGCGAAATGCATTTT
>JBGCEN010000294.1:0-5352 GCA_045106435.1 Rhodothermales bacterium | reverse complement strand
CGCTGCTGCGCATTGTACTGCATAGTCGCTGTCCGTGAGCAGGGCTGCTAGCGCCTCAATCGCTTCAGGATGAGGAAAATTGCCAAGGGCGTTTGCGGCTGCTTCGCGGACCCGGTGCCAATGATGTTTTGAGGCGAGTTGAGCTAAAACAGTAATTGCTGATTTGTCGCCTAGATGACCTAGTGCGTGGGTTGCAATGCGGTGTCTGATGCCCCATGCATCCTCCTTTTTCAAGACCTCGATTAACGCTTTTGAAGCTCCTTCGGCATGAACGGTTAACAGGCCTTCCACAGCAGATTCAAAAACATGCGGATCTTCGGTTTGCAAGGTGTTGAGTAATGCCTGAATGGCCGCCGGCGTATTCAATGCAACAAGCATTTTGCAGGCAGCTTGCTGGTCTGCAGTAGACTGATCCGGTTGAAGCAGCGCTATCGCGTTTGCTAAAGTCTTCATGCGTTAAGTCTTGACAAAACAGTATGAATACGAAACAGTGATTAAGGATGGTTCTACCACAGCCCCACAGCCCCACAGCCCCACAGCCCCACAGCCCCACAGCCCCACAGCCCCACAGCCCCACAGCCCCACAGCCCCTAGCGCTCCGTTCGCTTATCCCTGACCATCACAAACGTACGCTTCAGAATCTGGAAGGTGTTGTTGTTGATCTTTGATGCAGGGAGTACATCGCAGACCATGTCATAACACCGATCAGGCCGGCCAGGGTCTGTATCGTTGCTCAACATCAAGCAAAATTGAGTTACCAATTTGTCCTCTGCAATGCCGACTTCAACCCGGTTAAAATCGAATACTTCCTGCTTTTTTAGCCAGTTTATGCGTAAAATATTTTGCTGATAGTGTTTTTTTGTGGCCATCTGTTCATCCAGTACTGCAATCACAGAAGGCGCCGGCAGTGCATTGTACGTTGTATTGCAAACCCTGCAGCCAACAAAATTAATTTTGCCCACGCCTTTAATTGCTTGTCTCTGCGGGATGAAGCGCGCGAGATGGACTGAACATAGCAACTGATCTACGGTAGCTGCTGCAGGTTCAAACAGGGCTTCGATCGTTTCTTCCAGTCTGTCCTTTTGGTCATCATTGGACCATGGGTTTCCCAGTCGGCTAATTAATGCAGAGACCACGCGCACGTCGCCTTGTCTTGCCAGCGAACGTAATGCTTGTGGGTTAATCTTTTCACCAAAAAAGGCCTGGTTATAGGCTGAAACGAGGTCGTATTCCCCCATTCTGCGCAATGCTTCGAGCGATTTTTCTCTAACCAGCGGCTCGCCATCCCCCAGCATCTTTATGAGAAATCGCGTAGTACTGGCGTTTTTTAGCAGGCCAAGTGATTCACAGGCGGCAGCGCGAACGTATAAGTTGGCGTCGTCCAGGCAATTGATAAGATCTCGTACGGCACGGATATCCCGGATGATACCCAACGCCTGTGTTGCCGCAAGTCTAACAGACGTCAATTCGTCTTGAAGCGCTGAGACGAGGTGTGGGACCGCATTCGGATTGCGGAGCCGGCCCAGTGCATGCAAGCCGGCGAGGCGTACAGATTCTTCTGACTCATTTTGCAGATGGTCTATCATCGGACCTGCGGCGAGCGGGTGGTTAAGCTTGCCTAGTGCAATAAAGGCTGCCTCCCGAACGCTTGAATCTTGATCGTCTAGTGCGTACACCAGTGGATGTACAGCTGCCGCGTCTCCCAAATCAGCCAGGAGTTCACACGCAATCCGCCGGTCTTTCCATAAACCGGTCTTGATTTGATCTGTGAGATGCTCCAGCGTGGTCATCAGGATTTCACTTGGGCGATTATGTGTTGCAGGTCATAGGAGTGAAGCGCATAAACAATGTAATGAACGACATTCAGACTAAAATATTTTTGATCGCTCCCGCAAATGAATCTGGAATATCTTCTGCATGCTCGATCAATTTATTGATCTTTTTGATTTGCCGCTTGTCCAGTTTGTGTACCATGGGGGTAAGTAAATCGATGGAAGCGTGCTGATCGGATTTGATCAATGTTTTAACCAAATCGGTAAGATCGTCTGTGTCAAGTAATTGATCTCGCGTGATAAGCGAGGTGAATACAGCTTCTTTGCCATCGATGAGCAGGTCCATCGGCTCCACCAGTTTTGCAGGCACAGCGAGATCCCAAAAGCCTTTGTACGTTTGTTCATCCATCGCTTCCACGCCGGCTTTGATACGCCAACGGGTAATCGGGTTTTCCCACGAAGCGCCACCCCACACCAGGGACAACCACGTCAGTTGTTGGTGTCCATGTTTTTTTGAGATTTCTGCCAGTGCCTGCCGCTCCTCTTTTTCAGGCGACTGAAATCCTGCTGCTTGATATATCGAAAATAACCGGGAAAGCAGATAGTCAGCTGTAAACCCTTTAGCCATCGCTGTGATCATGGCTGTGGGAGACAAGCTGGCAAGAACCGATGAAATGATCTTTTCTGTCAAGATCGGAGGTAAAATCTCACTCATCTTCTCTTGAATTCGGTCTTGTACCACCTGCTTGTTCGCGCTCAGCATCGACAAAAGGAGCCGTTCATCGAGGTTGGTGCTTGTGAATTCAGCTATTGGCTGATCAATATAACCACCAAGCGCAAAGGCCTCTTGCTTATGTGTTGTTATGAACGGGTGGTTATTCGATGCAAGCTCGGCGTTTACCCATCTACCAAATGAAGTGGTTGCTTCGGCGTAGTTATCGGGGTCGTTGATGGTCTGTTTATCTACATCGACCAATGCGAAGATGGGCTGTCTGGGCGAGGCGTGAAAGCCGGCGCACCAGTAGTAGGTGAAGGTTAAATTGCCGCCGCGCTCAAAGAAGGTGTCAAATGTACACTGCGATGATATTTGCGCGGGTAACAGCTCAAAAATTGCAGACAGGGTTTGCTCTGCCTTGATCGTTGGACCAACCAGCGCCAGTGCGGTCTGGTTATCTGCAAAGCGTTTATGGTTTATCGCAAACTGTACCAGCTTCCGTAATTGCTCTGCGTCCCAGGAAATGACTGGCGGGCTTTCTTTGCGTTGAAGGGGGAGCTGGATTTCTAGAGGATTAATGTTACCAGACGTAGCGTCTCCTTTAGCGAAGGCCTGCTCCAATGAGCTCATGAACAGATCTGAAGAAAAGAGATCCAGTGGATTAGTATTCGATGCCTCAAATTCAGATCGGGGGAAAATCAACGTATGGGAGAAATAACGACCTTCGCGGCCGGCAGCGTCTTTGCCATCTATGGGCCGTATGAGGCCTAGTACAATCTTGTTAGTTTTGAGATGGAAAAATACGCGTTTAACCGGATTTGTTTGAGCAAATACATAAAAAACACGCTCCTCGATACTTTCAACGTCATTCTGATTGAGGCCGGCGTGGGAATAAAAAAGGGTTTGAAAGCCGGCGGTTTTCGTCGGTGAACGGTCCCGCTCAACGTTGGAGTAGATATGTTGCCAGGCAGTAATAGTAGACATCATGAAATGGCTTATAGCCTGTCAAAAGGTTCGGATAAGTCTGAACCCGAAGGGGCGCATCCGTTGGGTTGCATCAACCGGTTCAACGCATTCCAGTAAGGGTTCAAACGTGTTTGGGTAAAAAGCAGGTGCCGGCGTACCGAGGCCAACCCAATCTGATTCGCTGTGCACCCATTCAATAACACCGTTGCGCATCATGCTAAGTTCTAACAGCGTCTGTGGTTGTTTCTTCAGGATGCTTTGGATCAATTGGTTTGCATCATCGCCCGGACTGTTTTCGAGTATGTCGTCTATATACTGCTCACAGCGTTCGTATTGGAGGCAGTCGTACACGGCCCGCCATTCTGCAACGTTGGGTAGTGCATAGTCGGATGTTGGTTCGTTATTATCAAGCCAAACAGCAAACTGAAGCGCTTCTTCAGGAAGCACGCCGGTCATAAATCTTTGCGCAATTACTGGTTTTTTGGATCCGCGTTTGGGTACGCCCAATGGCAACGGATTAAGCGCACGGGCATGCTCATAAATCACCCGGAAAATTGGATCTGATGAGGCAAACTGTTCAAATTGGCTTTTGGTAACGGGTAGCAAATGAACATCATAACCCAGCTCTGTGAGATGGACCAATGGAAAACCAGTTCTGTCTGATGAAAAAGCTATGTTCATTTGAATAAGGAATACCAGAATGCAAGGAATCGGTTTGCCGGCCGGTTATTGTTTCGCTTGGGGATAGATTGAATTAACTGGTTTGTATGCGCCGGCAGTACGTCTTTTTGAGATGCGTGTTGTGTATTTAAAAGACTTTGCCCGGATTTTTGCTGCAGCCTTCGTTGTAATTTTCGTTGCTTTCTGGCCGGAAGGGCTCGCTCAAGGGTCCAGAAGAGTGGATCCATTATGCGTCGGGGTTTAATTTTAACGGATAAGTGCCCATTATCATCTGGTGCAGCACCGAGTGCAGAAATGATCGAATAGTTTACAGACTTAAAACGATCATTGGCGAGGCTAAGGAATTGGCTGGCATTTAAGACGTCATGCGTAAATGACTCGAGTTGGGCCGAGATGTTATACATCTGCCCAATATAGTCCTCGGGCTCGGTTAAGCTCATCCAGTTGTCTTGCAAAATATATTGTTTGATGAGCGGCCATTCATCAAGCTCGGGTAGCAGGGCATCTGCACAGGTGTATACGATAATCAGATGTTGATCTCTGGTATCCGCATCCATATCTGCCATGCCCTGGATATAGGAGTAAAGCAGGCGCTCCAGTTCACTGGCTGGATTTGCGGCAGGGTCTGACGTATTGCGGAGTTGTGGAATGCTTACAAGAAAAAGTGCTGTTTTAGCGCGGCGGACAAAGCCGGCGTATCTGCCAATGTCCTGGGTCTTTAGAAAGGCTTCGCCGGCGGTGTCGTAAAAAAGCAAGGTTGCCCTGCCTTGCTCAGTAATAGGAAGGCTGTTAACCTGGATCAGGGTGGGCTCCGGGAATATTTTTGGATTGGGGGGGGGTAATTTGCCTGCATCTAAAGACTTTGCATTTTCAAAGACAACTTCCAGACTGGGCTCATTTATCGGAAATAGATAAAAATCGGGCCAGTAATTTCCCATGTCCATACGCGATAATGCGTAATACAAGGTGCTCAATGCAACTGTTTTGCCATGCGCCCGATGCCCGATGACGCTGACTACAACTGGAGGGAATTTCTTGTAATCGTCAACGTAAAGCCGTGGAATAAATTGAGCGCATGTATCGATCGGGCACACATAGGATAATGCGCCTTTTTGGGTTGTCTTTTTGCTAAACCTGACGTCTTGCAGACAGAATGGGCAAATCATAGCGCCGGCAAGATTAATGTGCTAAGCATACCTTACGCCAACATGATTTGCG
>JBGCEN010000293.1:0-16288 GCA_045106435.1 Rhodothermales bacterium | reverse complement strand
CAGATTAAGCCTCTTTTGCGGGCTTCAAATGGATAAATTAAACGGCGAAGACTCAAAAGGTAGGTCTAACATCGAGATAGCGCTTAAAAACCCTTCAAAATTGGACATTCCTTGATCGGTGTTCGATATTCGAGACTTTGTCCAAAAGGACAAAGTCGAGCTTAGAGGTCATGACGGTATTATTACAGCCGAATGCCATTAACGAGATCATGCACAGTGCAATTAATCTCAACATATTCAGATTCCTTTTCCAATAGATTTTTGCTATCAGACAGCCCTTAGCCATTCTTCATTCCCAAAAGGGCTAATCGATGCCAATCATCTACCGTGCGCAGGAATTTGCCGATTTAAACGCACAAACACTTCCAAACAGAAATTTCCAATCCCGAAGAGAACCAAGCCCTACTTCAACATTGGAAATTCCTTGCTCGATATTCATCAATCCCATCATTGTCCAAAAAGACAATGATGGACCAAGACTCATCCTTCTACTTGAATAGAAGATTCGGTACCAGGGCGAGGCCTCCAGTTATTCCACATCGCCTTCACCTTGTCATTAACCCGCTTCTTGGCCCGATGGGCGGTAAGATAAACGAGGGGAATCAGGATGAGGGTAATAATCGTCGATGCGAGTAACCCGCCGATAACAACGCGAGCCAGAGAAGCCTGAATCTCGGCGCCTACGCCAAAGCCTAATGCCATGGGCACAAGTCCCAAAATGGTTGTTAGCGCCGTCATTAAAATAGGCCGCAATCGGAGCCGGCCGGCCTCGACGATAGCATCAACCAAATTCATTTCACGCTCACGACGCAAGAGGTTGATGTAATCAACGAGGACAATGGCGTTGTTGACCACTATACCTATGAGCATTACTAGACCAATGATGCTCTGCATGTTCAAGGTATCTCCTGTAAAGATCAGCATAGGCACAACCCCCACGATGGCCAGTGGCACAGAGCACATCACGATCAGTGGATCAAGGAAGCGCTCAAACTGTCCAGCCATAACCATGTAAATCAGGATCAACGCCATAAAAATGGCCATCGTAAAGTCTCGCTGCGCTTTAATTTGCTCTTCGTATTCGCCGCTGAAAATAATGGAAAACCCTTCAGGAAGCGCAAGCTGCGCCAAATCGGCTCGAATACGGGCTACGGCTTCACCGAGGGCGACTTCATCTTCCAGGTTCGCCGTCACATACGTTACACGCTGTCCGTTCACACGGCTAATCGTGGTTGGAGAGCGACCCTTTTCTTGCGTTGTAATGGATGAAATAGGCACAATCTCTCCAGCCGGCGTGCGCACACCAATATCGTCCAAATCAAGAGATGTGAGGCGATCTTCAGGACGCAGACGCACCCGAATCGGAAACTCATCCCCTTTTACCCTGAACTGCCCGGCTAAAACGCCACCAACGTTTGCCTGGACCGCCTGCGCAACCTGATTTACAGTAAGCCCAAGATCTGAAATCCTGTCTCGATCAAAAATCAGATTTTCCTCTGGCTGACCTTCACGCCGGCTGACCCGCGCATCCCGTACACCTGGAATGCTGGAAACGCGCGATTGTATTTGCTGCGCAAACGAACTGGCTGTTTCCAAATCATAACCACGAATTTCAATCTGAACCGCCTCTGCATCATCACTAGAGCTGAAGAGTCTTCTCAAAATCCACAAACCAGATTGCGCACTTACTCTGATGTTTGCACCGGGAATCAGGCCGTCTACAGCGTTTCTGATTTCATCGGCAAGCTGTGTACTACTCACCGTTCTAATATTTGCATCGATCAGCGTTACCTCTACCTCGGCGTCGCCATTTCTGACCTCCGTTGTAATGGTTTCTACTTGATCCATCGGCAATACAGCTTTAACTGCTACAGCCAATTCATCGAGATACTGGCGAACAACCGCGATATTCATCCCTTCAGCCATTTCCATATCGATGCTAATTTCGTCAGCATCAGATTGAGGCGCCAGTTCTACAGGAATTGAAGACCAGAAGAATGCCGCTGTCCCAACAAGAAGAATGGTTGCAATAAAAATAGCCGGCCGTTTGCTAATAGATTTTTTCAACAGCTGGGAATACCAGTTTTCCAAATTCCGGAAAAAGGTCCTCAACCGAGACTTCTTAACAGCCTCAACTTCTCCTCCTTTTTTTGCAGAAAGAAAGCGGCTCGCCAGCATCGGTACCAGGCTCAGGGCGACAAGCAACGAGCACATCAGCGCAAACACAACCACGATGGCCAACGCTTGAAATAAAGCGCCGGAAGTCGTTTGTGCAAAAGCGAGCGGTAAAAATATAACCGAGGTCGTAAGGGTTGAAGCAACAATGGCCCCTGTAACCTGCTTCGTGCCTATCACGGCACTATTGGCCAGTGATTCGCCGCGCTCTTCCCTGATACGAACAATGTTCTCCAACACCACAATCGCATTATCCACAATCATCCCGATCCCAAGCGCAAGCCCACCAAACGTCATTTGGTTGAGCGTCATATCGCTGAAGTAAAGCAGACCAAATGTTGCTACGAGTGAAATAGGTATAGATAACGAGATGATAAACGTTGTGGAGCCATTTCGGAGGAAAACATAGAGAATCAATAAAGCCAGCAATGCCCCCCAAAAGGCAGAGCTCTGCACATTGTCCATAGACTGCTGGATAAATGTGCTCTGATCGCTAACCACCGTAAGCTTGAGATCTGATCGTTCCAGATTTACACGTTCCACCTCAGCACGGACGCGCTCAGCAATATCAACCGTATTGGCACCCGATTGCTTCTGTATAAAGAAGCGAATCATAGGGACATCCTGGAGCTCCACAAGCCGGCTAATATCTTCATAGCCATCGATTACTTCGCCCAGATCCTGAACGCGAACAGCCTTTCCATTAGCAATCGTGACAACCGTACGGGCAATTTGATCAACACTGGTGTATTCGCCCCGGGTTCGAACATATAAATCACTCAGCCCCTGCTTAACGTTACCACCAGGGAGTGTAGCATTTTCCTGTGAAATCGCTTGTTGTACATCTTGTGCTGTAAGGCCACTTGCTTTCAAGCGGTCCCTGTCCAGATCAATATGAATTTCCCTGTAGACGCCCCCCCAAACATCAATCGACCCAACACCGGGAATACGCTCAAAACGCTGTGCAATATCCCGTTCAATCATCAGTGTTAGATCGTCCATCTCGCGTGTGGACTGGGCAGCAATGATTATGATCGGAAAACTATTCAGGTCAAATTTCCACAATCGAGGCGGGTCTACTTCTGGTGGTAGCGAATTAACCACCCGATTCATCGCATCACGCACGTCGTTGGAAGCTTCTGAAAGATCCACCCCGCGTGAGAACTCCATCGAGACACGGCTATTCCCATCTGATGATCGAGACGATACACGTTCGATATTGGGTACACTGGCGACCGCATTTTCAATACGATCCGTGATAATCGTTTCTATTTCTTCCGGCCCTACATTCGGATAATTTGTATTAACAGAAAGCCGGGTATATTCGATGCTAGGAAGCAAATCGACCGGTAAAAAGCGCAATCCAACAAGCCCTACCGTGATGATCACGAGGTAAAACATCGTAGTTGCAATCGGTCGCTTGACAGAAATATCAGTAATGAAGCTCATGCTTTACTTTATTCAGATTTCAATATGCGGGCTTCCGAATTTCACAGATTCGATATCGCCCCACTAAAGGCTCAACAACTATTTATCCAGCATTAATGAATCAACTACGATGCTGACTCCTGCGCTTCTTTGTTAAAGAAGCCGCTTTTAGCCATCCGCTGCTGCTTTTCGAGAAACTGCTTCAAAAAGTCTTCCCTGTCCAGGTTCTGTAGCACAACGAGTCTTTCCCAGGTTGTAACTCTTACACGCGCTTTAGGCTCTTCGCCGCGGATCAGATGCTGCCCAAGGGTTACCACCCACGTATTCTCATTGATGCCTCTAATGCCTGAGAAATCATGGCCTTCTGCTACCACATCAACTTCTACAAATTCGATCGGCATAGGCTCGGACAAAGGTGCTACATCGTCCTCTGACTCAGGCGTCATTACATCAACTTCCAACCCGAGCGTGGTTGCAACAAAAACCCCAATCGCCCCTGTAGAGGGATCTTCATAAAGGGCGCTGTTTGGGACAATAGTAGCCTGCTGACTCTCTCCATAAAAAACATCTACATTAACAAACATGCCGGGCTTAAGCAGTCCTCCCGGGTTCTGAATATCAATCTCACCTGTTGTGCTAAATGATATGGCCTCAAGAAACGGAGAAATACGAGATAATGGCTGAATCATGGACGTGTCTGGCAAACTTTCGCTAGACACGCGGGATGTTTGACCTACCTCTATGTAACTCAACATCCCCTCAGTCAAGGAAATTTCTACCCTTACTTTGTCTAGATTACCAATAGTAAATAACTGCATGTTGCCATTTGCACGCATCCCGACTTCGGCATTTCGCTGTCCAACACGGCCGCTAATGGGTGCCCGAATAACGGTCCGGCGAAGTGCATTTTCGCGCTCATCAACCGTTGCCTGTGCCTGCTCAACCTGAGCGAGCGTTCTATCAAGGCTTGCTCGTGCGGCATCTCTCTGCGCACGTTGTGTCTCGAGGTCCAGATCAGATACCAGGTCTTTTTTCGCAAGGGATTCAGTACGCTCCAATAGCAGGGTTAATTCTCTCAACCTTGCCTCTGCCTGTTTGGCGTCAGCCTCTGAAATCCGTTTACTGGCCTTTGCCTGATTTAATTGCTCCAGAAACTGCCGGCCATCCAGGCTCACAAGTTTCTGTCCTTTTGTTACCAATTCGCCTGTTTCCACGTGCACTTGTTGAATAGGCGCTGTGATTTCGGGGAAAATTTCTACCTGATTGTCAGCTTTTACAACACCAACCAATCGCTCTTCCAAGGGCAGCGAACCAAGTTGTGCCTGCACAGCTTCTACGGCAGGGATGGCTACAGCACCGGATCTGCCTCTTGGTCCCGCCGCACTATTTTCGGACGCATCTGCGCCACCACAGCCGATCGCAAGTACTGCTGCCAGAAAAAGGAATGGAATTCTACTACTTTGAAAACGTGATGAAGTAACCAAGGATTCTATAGGGGTTAGGATGATGTGTCTAATGCCACAATCCCGATGATTGATTTTTGAGTAGTACACAGAAGTTCTAATAAGTAAACAAATTAGGGTCCACGATATCTTAAAGCATTAAGCAAGTGATAAAGCAATGTAAAAGATGTAAATTCGACGCGCCTTCTTTTTCGTCTTTGCCGGCATCTCCCATTCTCTTTCTTTCAAATCAGGTAGCCGGTTACTTGCAATTTCGACCAAAGATCAGGATGCTACCTCCATCAACCCACTTATTCCCAAATCACATGCAGCGTATTATTCTTTTCTCACTGCTTTCCCTTACGCAATGGGCCTGTACATCTACACAGGAAACAGTGCTGCCCGTTCCGTTTGATGAACCCGTACCCGCCAGCGCTTTTGAGTTTGTCGTGGTGCAACTCAATGATGTATATGAAATCTCTCCCCTGGATGCCGGCCGCGTTGGCGGACTTGCACGCGTTGCAACCGTGATCAATCAATTAAAAGAGAAAAACCCGAATACAATAGCCGTCCTCTCCGGCGACTTCCTCAGCCCTTCGCTAATCAGCAGTCTGTCCGAAGAAGTTGATGGCAAGAAGCAGCGGATTGCCGGCGCTCAGATCATTGCTGCATTTAATGCGATGGGGCTCGACTACGTAACGTTTGGCAACCACGAATTTGACATAAAAGCCCCCGATCTCCAGCGCCGGCTTGATGAATCTGAGTTCGTTTACCTTTCCAGCAACGTGATGCAAAAAACGGAAGGACAACCGCCTCGTCCGTTCATGCAACACGGCAAAGCAATACCCAACATCGCTACGCACATCTTTAAAACAGATTCAGGAGCAGACGTAAAACTTGGCCTCATCGGTGTGACGCTGCCGTTTAATCAGGCCGCTTACGTACACTACGAGGAGGTGAATGCGGCGGGACTTGCAGCATTCAATCAGGCAAAGGAAGATCACGATATTGTTTTTGCGATCACACATCTCTCAATGGAAGGAGATGAACAATTTGCGCGCGCGATACCAGATTTGCCATTCATTATTGGGGGCCATGAACATAGCGATTCCTTGACCACCGTGGGCAACACGCGCATTGCCAAGGCCGACGCCAATGCCCGAACCATCTACATTCACTGGATCCAATACGACCTTGAGAATAAAGATATCAGCATTTGGTCGCAGCTCATGCCCATCACATCAGATATCAAAGAAGACCCGCATACGGCAGAAGTGGTCGCATCCTGGGAGAAAAAAGCAGAGGCCCTGATTGGCAATATGGGGTATGATGCCAATGCGGTTATCACAACACTGCCCGTGGCATTAGACGGTAGAGAAAGCATAATCAGGAATTACCAGACCAATCTTGGCCGGCTAATCACCTGTGCCATGCTCGACATCGATGAGACGGCAGATTTTGCGTTTATCAACAGCGGCTCAATACGGATAGACGACAAATTAAACGGGCAGATTCAGGAGCGGGATGTATTACGCACGCTGCCTTTTGGCGGGCCGGTGATACATGGACGGTTCAAAGGAGATGTTTTACAGCGTGTACTTGAGGCAGGCCTCGTGGCCAATAAAGATGCCGGCGGATATTTCCAGATAACAGGGAATGTTGTCAACATAGATGGATCGTATCGTCTTAACGGTACTGCAATCGACCCAGAGGCTATGTATGAGGTAGTATTGCCAGAATTTCTCAGCCTCGGTCTGGAAGAAAATCTGGATTTCATGGATGAAGAGGGCGAATACAACGAAATAAAGGCTGCAGATGTCAATCTGGACATCCGAAACCTGGTCATTCGCTATCTCAAAAGAACAGACTGGGAAAACGACTGCTCTTTTTCAGGGATCAAACAATTCTGACCGGTGTGGTTTTTGCCTTTGGCTTGGGCAATGATTAGAAAACAAAGAAGCATCCGATTCAGCAAGCGTCTGGAACGACTTTATCACTGCGATATCACCAGGAATGCACGTCAATTCTGCATCGATAAAGTGTTCTGTATCTACTAAGCATATTATTCTTTTAGGCCTATGGACTTTTCACTGACTGAAGATCAGCAAATGTTGCGCGATGAAATAATTAACTTCGCGAAGCGGGAATTAAATAATGGTGTAATTGAACGAGATAGAGCGCAGGAATTTCCGAAAGACCTGTGGCTGAAATGTGGTGAAATGGGCCTTCAGGGGCTGCCAGTACCCGAGGAATATGGCGGTGCCGGCCTTGATGGTCTCTCTACTGCCATTGCCCTGGACGCGTTAGGGTATGGTTGTCAGGATGGTGGATTATCTTTCTCCATCTGCGCCCATCTGCTCGCTTGTGTGATCCCGATTATCAATCACGGCACAGAAGAGCAAAAGCAAAAGTATCTCCCCAAATTAAGCAACGGCTCTATGATTGCAGTGAATGCAATGTCAGAGCCGGGATCAGGTTCGGATGCGTATAACATGAAAACACGCGCCATCCGCGATGGAAATGGCTACCGTATCAACGGCACAAAAATCTGGAGCACAAATGGCCCCGTTGCAGATTTAGCCGTGCTTTATGCAGTAACCGACCCAGAAAAAGGATATTACGGCGGCACGTCTATTTTCCTTGTGGAAAAAGAAACGGAAGGCTTCTCTCCCGGTCAGAAGTTTGAGAAAATGGGCCTCCGCACCTCACCTATTGGTGAAATTGTCATTGAAGACATGTGGCTGCCTGACTCAGCACTTGTTGGAGGAGAAGGCGCCGGCACCACGGTATTTACACAGTCTATGGAATGGGAGCGTGTTGTGATTGGTGCCAAACATTGCGGCACCATGCAACGCTTGATGGAAAAAGCCATGAGTTATGCGCAAGAGCGTGAAGCATTTGGCCAGAAAATCAGCTCATACCAGGCTGTTTCGAATAAAATTGTGGACATGAAGGTCCGCCTGGAAGGCTCGCGGTTGCTTTCATATAACGCAGCTACACGACTGGACAAAGCACGTGACGTAGCCATTGATGCCTGTATGACCAAGGTGTTTGTGAGCGAAGCGCTTGTGCAAACAGCGATGGATACGGTTCAGATCTTCGGAGGCAACGGTTTCACGACCGACTATGAAGTGGAACGTTCTTTACGCGACTCCATTGGAGGCAAAATTTACTCAGGCACCAACGAAATACAGCGCAACATCCTGGCGAAATGGCTCGGGCTTTAGCATAAATGCTAAAGGGTTCTGTGTTCAAGGTTTTGGGTTCAAGGTTAAAAAAAACAACATTGAACCAAGAACCTTGAACACAGAACCCTGAACACAGAACCCTGAACACAGAACCCCAAACCAATTCAGAACGTTTGAGCACCCCTTTACTGATTAAGAATATCATTACATAAAGATGAATATAGCAGTTTGTGTTAAGCAAACGCCGGATACAACAACCCAAATCAATATTAGTGAAAACAAATCGGTTGTTGAAGACGGAATACAGTGGATCATCAATCCTTATGATGAATTTGCCATTGAAGAAGCCATTAAGCTTACAGAAAAGCACGGTGGTGAAGTCACAATTATTGCCTTAGGGCCGGCACGCGTCGAAAAAACGATCCGCGAAGCCCTTGCCATGGGAGCACACAAAGCCATTCGCGTAAATGCTGATACCATTCCCCAGGACCCCGGCGTTGTGGCTGGTGCGCTTGCGGATGTACTAAAGCAGGGAAGCTACGACCTTATTTTCACGGGCCGGCAGGCGATCGATGATGATCACGCGCAGATTCCATCCCGTATTGCCCAATTATTAGATCTCCCTTGCGCTACAGTCATTGTAGAACTGGAGATAGATGGCGCCAATGCAACAGCGCTGCGTGAGGTTGAAGGCGGACACGAGCGATTGAGCTTCTCTATACCCGCTGTGATTGGTGCAAATCGGCACCTGAATGAGCCTCGTTACCGCTCCATGAGAGGCATTATGCAGGCAAAGCGCATACCGATTGAAGTAGTCGAAGCAAACTTGCCTGAAGCACAGTTGGTTGTTGACAATATTGCCTATCCTCCTGAAAAAGGAGAACGCAAATTGTTCGAAGCCGGCGCCGCAGCCGAAGTTGTACGCCTCCTTCGCGACGAGGCTCAGGTCATTTAACAAAGTTAAATGACCACGCAGGGGAGGTTCATGAATCTCCCTGTGGTGCGATAATCAAGAACTCCTGACTACCCTTTTGAGGCCTCCTGAACGCCTCATCCATTGAAATCACGATAAGCATACGTCATGTCGATTTTAGTTGTCTCCGATATACAGAATGGTACATTGCGGTCTGTAAACGCAGAAGTATTTACCGCAGCAGCAACACTTGGCGCCGAAACATCAAAATCTGTTTCCACCCTCATGCTAGGTGGCGGCAATCTGGCTCCACTTGCAGAAACAGCCGGCACCTATGGTGTAAGTACGGCCCATCTCATAGAAGACGAAAAACTGGCGCAATTCAGTCCGGATGCCTATGCAAAGGTTATTGCAGAAGCCATCAAAGAATCCAATGCCGAAGTGGTATTGATGGGTGCTACATTTACAGGCAAAGATGTAATGGCACGCGTTGCACAAATTTTAAACGTCGGGCTTGCGCAGGATTGCGTAAGTATTCGTACAGATGACCAGGGCCTGTTATTCAAACGACCGATGTACGCCGGCAAAGTACATACAGAAGTTCGCCTGACGTCAACACCTGTACTGGCAACCATTCGCCCAAAATCATACAAGCCTGCTGAAAATCCAGTGGCAATTTCAATTGAGCAGATGTCGATTGAAGTACCGACACCGAAGGTGGTTGTGACCTCCTATGAGGGCAGCAGCAACGGCAAGATGGATGTGACAGAGGCCGACATCATTGTGAGTGGTGGCCGCGGCATGCAGGGCGCTGATCAGTGGGGTATGATTGAAGACCTTGCAGACTTACTTGGCGCAGCTACAGGATGTAGTCGCCCGGTTTCAGATGACGGCTGGCGTCCACACGAAGAGCATATTGGACAGACAGGTAAAACAGTATCACCTGATCTCTATATCGCCTGTGGCATTTCCGGAGCTATCCAGCACGTTGCCGGCGTTTCATCGTCCAAATACATTGTGGCGATCAACAAGGATCCGGAAGCACCTATTTTCAAGGTGGCCGATTACGGCATCGTTGGTGATGTTTTTGAAGTACTCCCCACGATGATCGAAGAAGTGAAAAAACTCAAAGCCTCCGAGTGACATTTTTGGAGTGCCGAGTTGCGAATGCCGAGTGGCGAGTGTTTGTCATTCGGCACTCGGCATTCGCAACTCGGCACTCCAAAAATGTCACTCGTAAATCCTAATAATGTCGCCATTCCTCTTACCCATGATACTTTTCAGGTAAGCATTCACCACCTTGGGCATGGGGATGGGGTTGTGGCCGGGGAAATACGCTTCGTATTTATCGACCGAGTCTTCTACCAATCCTGAAGACACTACGTTTAGCCGCTGACCCTTCTGCATTTCCAGTGAGGCGGCTTTTACAAAACTGTGGATGCCACCATTCACCATCGCTGCGCTTGCTGTCATTACGACAGGGTCATCAGCCAAAATACCCGTGGACAAAGTAAACGAACCTTGCTCCTTCACATGGGCCTGTCCGATACGTACAAGATTTACTTGCCCCATCAGTTTACTTCGCAAGCCAACGAAATAATCCTCTTCGGAGAGCTCATTAAAAGGTGCCCACTTTGCTTCGCCGGCGATACACACAACGGCATCCAAAAGGCCCGCCTGCTTGTACATGGATGTTATAGAATCAGCGCTTGTTATATCAACATGTATATCCCCCGAGGATCTACCGACATTAATAACTTCATGCTGCTCAGCCAACTTCGTGCTAACCCTTTTGCCAATCGTACCCGTACCGCCTACTACTAATATTTTCATGATGGTGACCAATTTAGGATGGTGGTAATGTACGATATGTACGATATGTACGATATGTACGAATCTAAAGCTGACGCTTATTCATGGCAATGTTTAGTGTTTGATATTTCTTTTACTACCCACTAAAAACTACCAACTAACAACTCATCAAGACATCTTATCCAGTATCAACTCGGCCAAGTCATATACCATCACGTCATTTTCCTTTCCTTCCGCGGCCACACCATCTTTCAGCATGGTAAGGCAAAACGGACAGTTTGCGGCCACGGCGGTTGCCCCTGTTTCCAGGACCTCTTCCACCCGTTCTTTATTGATGCGTTTATCACCCGGTTCATCTTCTTTAAACATCTGGGCCCCACCGGCACCACAGCACAGTCCTTTACTTTTACAGCGCTTCATCTCAACCAGCTCGACATCCAGCGCTTCCAATAACTTGCGTGGTGCTTCGTACACGCCATTTACACGACCGAGATAGCAGGAGTCGTGGTAGGTAATGCGCTTTCCTTTAAACGATCCTCCGCCTTCCAGTTTGAGCCGGCCCGTATCGATCAATTGCTGAAGCAGCTGTGTGTGATGAACCAACTCATAATCTCCCCCCAGCGCCGGATACTCATTTTTCAACGTATTAAAGCAATGTGGGCAGGCTGTTACAATTTTCTTGATGCCATATCCATTGAGCGTCTCGATATTCTGAAGGGCAGACATTTGAAAGACAAACTCATTTCCTGCACGTCGGGCTGGGTCGCCCGTGCACATCTCTTCGTTCCCCAGAATGGCATAGTTTAATCCCACGGCGTTCAGAATCTCCGCGAAGGCACGCGTTACCTTTTGGGCACGCGCATCAAAACTGCCGGCGCATCCGACCCAAAACAAGACATCTATTTCTTTATCCGCGGCGGCCACATCGGCCATGATTGGTACATTCATAATTTCAACTGGTCATTCTGCAATTTGGAATCCAACGTGTCAATCAGAAGCGTTACTCCTTCGTCCAGCCATCGCGCGGATCAGCTACTGCCCATACCGCTCCGTTATTCTCTACACTGGTAAACATAGGTATCCAATCGGTTGGCCCTTTAGATTCTGTGAGGATTTCATACCTCCGCATCGCAAGAATGGGCTCCATCGGATTGATTGTTACCGGACAAGCCTCTACACAAGCCTGACATGTTGTGCAAGCATGCAATTCTTCCGGCGTTATATAATCGAACAGTGATTTGCCATCATCATAATTCTCAGCAGTCATTGGCTCTTTGGAGGCAGACATTGTGGCGCTTACTTCTTCCACTCTGTCTCTGATATCCATCATCACTTTACGAGGCGACAACTTTTTACCAGTCAGATTTGCCGGGCATTGTGCCGTACATCTTCCACATTCTGTGCAGGAATACGCATCAAGCAAATTTTTCCAACTCAATCCAAAAACATCTTTAACGCCAAATTCTGGTAGTTCAGCACCCATATCCACTTCTTCTTCAGCGTCTCCAATACCCATCATGCTTTTTACTTCATTCATGATGTCTGGCATGTTTTCCATTTCACCGCGGGGTGTGAGCCGGCTGTAGTAAACGTTGAAAAACGCCAGCACGATATGCAGGTGTTTTGATATAGGCAGATAGTTTAGAAAAGCCAGCACTGTAAGAATATGCAACCACCAGCCAAAGCGTTCAATAACGACCAGGGTTCCTTGAGTGAATCCGCCAAAAAGCATCGGCCCTAACCAACTACTGACAGCAAGGGTGCCTGTATCGGGATAATGCGCAGGATCTAACCCTTGCAATACGACATCCGCTCCGTTCATGCAAACGATCCCCAGAATCAGGAATAGCTCTCCAACCAGGATCAGGATGCCATCTCTTGATGGCCATCCTTTCATTTCTGCTTGCTGGAAACGCGCAACACTAAACACCGTACGGCGCAGTAGAAAAATGATGGTCGCAACCAGTGCAAACGCCGTAAGAATTTCTATGAAGCTGATAATGAAGGTATAAAAACCACCGAGTGAAGCAGCAAATGCGCGATGGTATCCAGTTACCCCGTCAAAGAAGATTTCCAGGAGTTCAATCTGCGTTACCAGAAAGGCGGCGTATATAAAGAAATGCATAAGCGCCGGCCCCCACTGCTTGAACATCTTTTTCTGCCCAAACGCAATCAGCAACACGTTTTTAAGCCGTGTCCCTGTATCTCCTTCAATTTTTTCGGGCCGGCCTAATTTGATCTTCTGCCTGATTTGCCAGAACTGCTTCAGCGCAAAGGTCAGCGCTGTAATAGAAATGACTGTAAATATTAATTGTTCAATCATCAATACCCATGTTTTCAGCGATCAAAAGTATTCATTAAAACATGCATCGTACTCAGCACGGAAAACTTTGATCAAAATACAATTTCTTTTGGGAGAAGCATCAAATAACGGTGTACACCCCTTAAAATCGGTGCAGCCTGGTATTTCCCCTGAAATAGAGAAGCTATACATCTACCAGATGAAAGTTATAACAAAAACCACTTTTTACTTGGAAAGGATATAACCTTTTATCAATTTCTGCTACCTGTGTAAAATAAATTTTCATCCATTTCCCTAAAACACCCGACAATTATGTACGGCGGAATCGAAGCGGGCGGTACAAAGTTCGTATGTGCGGTAGGCACAGGACCAGATGATCTGCAAAAAGTGGTTCGCTTTCCGACCACATCACCTGAGGAGACAATCAACCGCGCGCTTGATTTTTTCTCGACGTACAAGACCGCGCTTAAAAGCATTGGTATTGCATCATTTGGGCCGGTAGATCCGAATCCTGCTTCTCCAACCTATGGGTATATTACCAGCACGCCAAAGAAAGGCTGGGCGAATACAGATCTGGCCGGGCAGATACAAGCCGGCCTGAACAAACCGTTTGTGTTTGACACAGATGTCAATGGAGCTGCGCTTGGCGAATATAAATGGGGCGCTGCCCAAGACCTCGACTCTGCCCTCTATCTTACCGTAGGAACGGGCGTTGGCGGTGGTGCCATTGTCAATGGGAAACGGCTACAGGGCATGCTGCATCCAGAAATGGGTCATTTGATGATTCCGCGAGCACCTGGCGATACATTTGAAGGCAACTGTCCATATCATGCCACATGCCTGGAAGGCATGGCAACCGGGCCGGCGCTCAAAAAAAGATGGGGCACCTCTGCAGAAAACCTTGCTGAAGATCATCAAGCATGGGATTTTGAGGCCTTTTATTTAGGCATGGCTCTTGTAAACTATATCCTGACATTGTCTCCCCATCGGATCATTCTCGGCGGAGGTGTTATGGACCAGAAGCAGCTGTTCCCGAAAATTCGCACAATTGTACAGAATACGCTGAATAACTACATCAACACACCTGTTATTACGCAGGATATTGATGCTTACATCGTTCCTCCCATGCTCGGGAATAAAGCCGGCGTACTGGGTTCAATTGCCCTTGCCCAGGAGATCGGGTGACAAGAAGTTTTTAGTGGTTAGTTATTCGTGGTTAGTTTTAGTTCATATTGATCGTTTTGCTAACCCCTACTAACTTAAAACTAATTACCTAATCGGGAACGTTAGATTTGTCTATTCGGTATCTTTTCGATAACGTATCAGTACCAGCTACCTATAAACCCATCACTGAGCGCATGGCCTAACGATACAATCACAGCATTTTTTCGTCGATGCCTGTCTTTTTGCCATGATTCAAGAACAAAGTCGATTTTATCAGCGCCTGCTGTTTTTTTGCGACGCCACCCTAATCGTAATCGGGTGGATCTCTGCGTACTACATCAGATTTGAGTTACTCATTCCACCTGAGTGGTTGCCGTTAAGCCGTTACCTGAGTTTCCTTCCCTGGGTTCTGGTTATCACCATGATGGTGTTCACGTTTTCAGGATTATATGCCCCTGATCGTGCGCAGCGCCTTACCCGGCTCATTTTCTCCGTGGCCAAAGCTGTTGGGATAGGCCTCCTCTTTGTCGCCGCCTCTCTCTCTTTCTATCGTGAGCTTTACTTTTCCCGCCTGCACATGATTTTGTTTGGCGTAATTATGTCATCCCTCATGATCATTCTGCGCATTTTCACTTTCTATGCACTGTATCGAGCACGCGTTAGCGGCAGAAACCTCCGGCGGGTACTGATAATCGGTGCAGGAAAAGCCGGCCGGCAGTTGCGGGCTTCTTTTACCCAATATCCATGGATGGGGCTTGAGGTTGTTGGTTTTCTCGATGATGAACAGTCGCTCGGTGATGAAATACTTGGCGACACACAATCGGCCCTGCAAATTGTAGATGACTTTGCAGAAAAAAATACCCCCATTGATTACGTTTACATCGCCCTTCCCCTCTCTGCCATCGAGAAGGTTACCCAAATTGTAGACGAATTGTCCAAACGTCTAACGCACGTCTGCCTGGTGCCTGATCTGTTTCAATTCAATCTATTAAATAGCAGGATCACAGACGTAGATGGCCTGCCGGTGCTTCATATTCTGGATGAAGCACCCATGGAGTACAGGCACTTTGTAAAACGCGGCATCGACATCATATTCTCAAGTTTATTTCTACTTGTCATTTCGCCCATTCTTTTATTGATAGCCATTGTTGTCAAGCTATCGTCCAAAGGCCCTGTTTTTTATCAGCAAGAACGCATGGGGTTAAACGGGCAACGCTTTAACATCTTGAAATTCAGAACCATGCCGATGGACTCTGAAGACAAAACGGGACCGGTATGGGCGAAATCCGGTGAGAAGCGGGCAACCAAAGCCGGCGCTTTTTTAAGAAAAACCTCCCTTGATGAACTCCCCCAGTTTTTCAACGTCCTGAAAGGAGATATGTCTGTGGTTGGTCCGCGCCCCGAGCGTCCCGTATTCATCGAGAACTTCAAACAGCATGTGCCACGCTATATGCTTCGGCACAAAGTCAAAGCCGGCATTACCGGCTGGGCGCAAATCAACGGCTGGCGAGGCAACACGTCCATTGAAAAACGCATCGAGTACGATCTGTACTACATTCAAAACTGGTCCATCCGGCTCGACCTCAAGATCATGTGGCTCACGCTATGGAAGGGATTCTTGAGTGACAATGCGTATTAGGGCTTCAAAGATACGCTATTGCGTATCTTTGAAGGGTTTCGGGTTTGGTGTTCAGGGTTTTGGGTTTTGGGTTTTGGGTTTTGAATACTAAGAAACTGTTGAGATTTGAGGTTCACAATTGAGCGAGCGGTCTTTTGGTGCTTTTGAATCCGCTTTTTTATTTGCATCAGTCGGGCTGCGCCCTCGTGTCGCACGTAACGCTGCTATGCGCTCAAAAAGTCGTAT
>JBGCEN010000292.1:0-5353 GCA_045106435.1 Rhodothermales bacterium | reverse complement strand
CAGGAAATACCAGACATGCAACCTGCTGATCTTGTGATTGATGCTGTAATAGGATACAGTTTGTCTGGAAACCCTCGGGGCCGGGCTGCTGTGTTAATCAATGAAGCCAACAAGCTTGGCCAGAGGCAAAATGTGCCCATCTTGAGTCTCGATGTTCCTTCTGGTATTGATACAACCACCGGGGATGTGCATGAGCCGGCTGTTCATGCATCTGCTACCATGACCCTGGCTTTGCCTAAAGAGGGTTTGCGAGGCGAAAATGTGCGCACCCACATTGGGGAACTGTATCTGGCTGATATCAGTGTGCCTCCCGCATTGTACCGCGCGCCTGCGCTCGGGTTGGATGTAGGCGAGCTGTTCGCAAAAGAAGATATCGTGCGTGTTTGGTAAATGTTTTTCTTATCGGACCGATTTGAAGTATTGGGGGAGTGCTATAAACGAAAATGCCTGTTCAATACTGGAATCATGATTCGTAAGAAAAAACTAGACGATGCCAAGGTGGCAATTACCTTCATTTTGCCCGAAACACACGCGTATGGGGCTACATCGGTTGTTGGCGATTTTAACGACTGGGATCCTGGTGTGCACAGGTTTGAGAAGCAGCATAACAATACGTATAGCGCTTCTGTTACGCTGCCGGCAGATCAGACGTATCGCTTCCGCTATCTTGCTGAAGGAGGCATATGGCTGAATGAAGATGCTTCTGATGGATATGAATCCAATAATTATGGCTCCGGGAATTCTATTGTCAAGACGTAGCATTCAGGCTGAATGTTGGTTGGTCTTGAATAGAAATGGTCTGCGCAAGTGGAATCTCACGAGATCTGGCCTAAATAGAAAAGCTTTCCTCGGAGTAAAAGTCCAGTGCCACGTCTTTCACGATGTCGAAGATCTTGCGTCGCTCCTCTTTAGTCAGCGAGTTTTTGCGCAATTCAAATATCTTGGCGCTGTCCCTTTTGAAATCCTGGACCAGATTATTTTTTACTTCAGCTTTGCCTTTTACCTGCGTTGTGTTCAGAATTTTCTTCTCAATGTTGGCCGACCAGGGCAGGCCAAGTTTGCCATATAATTCCTTAAATTGAACCACAGGGTTTTCACTGAGAGACTCCAGCGTTACGAGGTGCCAATCTGAATACTGTTTTGCCTGATTAACGACCACCTGGGTTAGCAGGCGCCAATGAGCTGCTGCGTTTTGCAGTTCATCGCTGTGCTCATTAAACCACGAACTTATATCCCCGTTGAAATGATCTTGAACCAGCAGAGGTTGTTGATCGAGCACTTTCCGGGTGTCTGGCCACCAGTTTGCGCGCCTGAGGCTGGCAATAAAAGAGGCCGGATGACGAATTACCACAACGGGTTTAACACCAAAGTGTACGTGCAGATATTCCGTTAGTAGCGTGCCGGTGGGGTCTTTGATAACAGCGTGTTTATGGAACGGGTTCATTTTGGCGAGCCGTAAATAGTACGGGCCGCGTGTGCCAACAAGCTGTTTTATGATCTTCCTGTGGATCGCCTCGTTCTTGAAGGGCGAATTCCTCAGATGGAAGTTGTAGCTAAATATCCGTGATGCAGCTTCATGGATTTCCTGCATTTCAGGCGTATCAAGAGATGGCTTGACATATCGCCACCGCTTGGTCATGCCCGGCATACCACACCGGATATTGAAAGGCTCGTGTATATAGTCAACCTCGAGCGGGAGGCTAAGGATTTTGCCAACGAAGGTCGTACCTCCCCGAATTTCTCCGGTGACAAATACCCAGTTTTTAACACGGTTAACCGCGATTTTCATAATTTGATTTCTTCCTGATCAGTTCGCCTTATAGTCGTTTCACTTAACGAACTGTCGGGACAATGAAATCTTCGATTCGTTTGCCGGTCGTGAAACACTCGTCGATTAAGTGCATTCTTTGAATTGTTTGATGTTGCGTGCATCAAACAGACTTTTCCTGCAAGCAATAACCATGTAATTCTCACATGGTATCGAAAAAAAGAGATGTATCTTTAGATATGCGGTAAAAATTGCTTGCCGGCTATTTCTCTATCTATCCTTTAGGGCGTATTGACTTTATTCTCCTTGCTGAATGTCGACACGCCCTTCTGCACTGATTTTGGGTATGGAGCCTTTGGGAGCAAAGGTGTCTCATGAAGATGTGTAAAAAAATCATTTCTGAAAAGGCGACATAAACGCATGTCATTGAAAATATTTAACGTTGTCGGAGCCAGGCCAAATTTCATGAAAATTGGGCCATTACATCGCGCATACCGGAAATTCGGAAATATAAACTCCATTATTGTGCACACAGGTCAGCACTATGATGAAAGAATGAGTGATGTATTTTTTCGTCAACTTGAGCTACCAAAGCCGGATATCTACCTGGGCGTAGGTAGTGGGTCCCACGCAGCGCAAACTGCCCGGATTATGATTTCCTTCGAGGGCGCTTTGATGGAACACAAACCCGATCTGGTGCTGGTTGTAGGGGATGTGAACTCTACCGTTGCCTGTAGCCTTGTTGCAGCTAAATGCCATATACCAGTTGCTCACGTAGAAGCCGGTCTGCGTAGTGGCGATCGTCGGATGCCCGAGGAGATCAACAGGATCGTGACAGATTCAATCTCCGACTATTTGTTTGTGACGGAGCAAAGTGGCCTTGATAATCTGAAGAGAGAAGGAGTCCCCGACGAGAAGGTACATTTTGTCGGCAATGTGATGATCGATTCCCTTGTCCATTTCAGGGAAAAAGCAGCTGAGTCAGCGATCCTTCACGAACTGGCCGTCGAGCCTCGTCAATTTATTTTGGCGACAATGCACCGGCCTTCAAATGTAGACAGTCAGGAAAAACTAAGTCTTGTAATTGAGACACTCAAGGGCATAACATCGTTGATGCCTGTTGTTATTCCGATGCATCCAAGAACCCGGATCAGACTGGATGCCTATGGACTAATGGATCGCTTCAGGGCGATTCCAAACCTCATCATAACAGAACCGTTGGGATACCTTGAATTCCTGAAGTTGATGGATAATGCAGCACTTTTAGTTACAGATTCGGGGGGAATACAGGAAGAAACTACTTTTCTCAAGGTACCTTGCATAACCTTGCGCGAGTCGACCGAGCGTCCAATTACCATGGACTTGGGTACAAACGAGCTGATGGAACTTGATCCTGACGCAATTACGGGGCGTGCCTCGGCAATTTTATCGGGCGATCGTAAGATTGGAGAGATCCCACCATTGTGGGATGGCGCGGCGGCCGGACGAATCGCCGGCATTTTGGAACGGATATTGAGACAGTCTATTGCTTAAAGAAAGATTTCCTTTCGCTTAGCAATGTTTTTTGACTATATGCAGTGTAATTGTTGAATTGCCAGAATTGTAGAATTGTATGAGTTTGGATCTTTTAAAAAGGAATAAAGTAACCTTTTTGCTTTTCTAAATAGGGGCAGGTCATGCGATGGCGTGTATGCTGGGAGGGATGCTTTTCACTACCTGGGCATAACATGCAATTAGAGTGGATGGCATTGAATTCAGTATCTAATCGTTGACTGATTATTTGTGGGTTCAATTCGAGAATCATGGCCAAATCATCTTTTATGTAGAGATTTTTGCCTTTTTCCGTGTAAATCCTCCGATTGCTACGAAAGGTAATAGTGAATAATAGTAATTATGTATAACGATTAGTTAGCTATTCCTCAATAAGGCCCTGGCAGATTGCTTCTCTGCCAATGATTGGCTCTTTTGAAAATTCGGGCCATCCTGGAAAATAATCACTCAATCAATGATATCAAGTCATTCTACGTTGCGCGTATGCATTTGAACGTTACAATTCCGCTGTACTAGAGCCTGCAAGACCGGTAAAGCTTGCAGCGTCATGATTAAGAAATATTTTCCGATTAATTGAAGAGATTATGAGATACCTCATTACTGGAGGAGCAGGCTTTATTGGAAGTCATTTGGCTGATTATCTGATTGAAAGAGGTCACCATGTCCATATTTTGGACAACTTGTCCACCGGCCGTTTAGAAAACATACAGCACCTTTTTCACCACGAGCGTTTTGAATCTACAGTAGCAGACATTTTAGACTATCATACGCTTGAGCAGCATATCTCCAGGTGTGATCAGGTATTTCATTTGGCAGCAGCAGTTGGTGTTCGTCTGATAATGGAGCAGCCTGTAGAAACGATTATTACGAATGTACAGGGTACCGAGAATATATTAAAGCTTGCCAGCTATTACGGAAAGAAAGTGATGTTGGCTTCCACTTCTGAGGTGTATGGTAAGCTAATGGAAAAGAGTCAAGACATAGAAAGCCTGTCTGAAACTGATGACTGGACTCTTGGACCCACAACAAAAAGACGCTGGGCGTATGCGTGCTCAAAGGCTATTGATGAGTTTTTGGCCCTCGCATATTCTGAGGAACGGCAATTAAAGGTAGTGATTGCGCGATTCTTTAATACCGTAGGGCCTCGTCAAACAGGGCGCTATGGTATGGTTATTCCAAATTTTGTTCAAAGCGCTTTGTGTAATGAATCTATTAAAGTATTCGGAGATGGCGAGCAATCGCGCTGTTTTACTTATGTAGGAGACGCGATCCGTGCGATTACGCAGTTAATGGATAAAGATGGTGCCGAAGGGCAAGTGTACAATATTGGTAGTGATCAGGAAATAACGATTAATCAATTAGCACAACGCGTGAAAGAATTGGCAAAAAGCAATTCTGACATCGAACATATCCCGTACGAAAAAACTTACGGTCCGGGTTTTGAAGACATGCGCCGGCGCACACCCAATATTGAAAAATTACAAAAAGAAATTAATTATAAACCTACGTATGATATCGATGCCATTTTAAGAGATGTGATTGCCTATTTCCGTTTGGCAAAATCATCAACTTTTACTGCAAAGCCAGACGAACAGATGTCTCCAAAGGAAAATATGTCTGGGCAATTACAGCACAATGGCCATTCAACAACGCCTTTCCCCCTATAGTCTCCCCTATATGATTCTTAATCCTTCTTTCTCCCGAAAGGGTATCTATTTAATTAAACATGAAGCTGTTTAGTATCGATTTTATGTGGCTGCCATGGGTCGGCGGAATCGTTGCATTCATGTGTACCCTGTTTCTTACGCCGGCTGTTATCCGTCTTGCGCACCGTAATAAATGGATTGCGTTACCTAAAAAAGATCGTTGGCACGAAAAGCCAACTGCGCTTATGGGTGGGATAGCAATATACGCCGGAGCAACGATAACCCTGTGTTCACTTTTCTTGTTTGATGTACCCTGGCCTGTATGGCTTGGGGCTTCTATCATGTTTATCACCGGCCTGGTTGATGATTTGAAGACCGTCAGGCCTGG
>JBGCEN010000291.1:0-15571 GCA_045106435.1 Rhodothermales bacterium | reverse complement strand
GATGTTAGACATACCTTTTGAGTCTTCGCCGTTTAAGTTATCCATGTCTGGTTGGTAAACCGAGACGTATAAATAATCGAAAAAGACCTTGGTGGCGCTAAAAAGAGGCTTTGACATTTTCTTATTGGACAAAGTCGAGCTTAGAAACTGGAAACGCCGGCCTAAGGGAAAATGCCTCTTAACTCGTACGAGTAGGCAACTTTGTGGAGCGATGAAATGAATGCGGCTGTCCGTAAATCAATTTTGCCATCATGCTCTTCACGTACATCCAGTAATTCTCTATATGCTTCCACCATTGTGTCTTCAAGGCCGGAGTAAACCAAATTGGCCTCACTCGGACCGTCGGCAATGTAATGTGCTTCTTCCTCGGAAATAGCATGCCCTGTAATTTCCTGTAGTTTCTTCAGGATTTTTGTGTTGCTGCGTTCGACAAAACGTTTTTGTAGCCGGCCAAAACGTACATGCGACAAGTTTTTCAACCACTCAAAGTATGAAACCGTTACACCACCTGCGTTCAGATAAATGTCCGGTAAAATCAGCACGCCTCTTTTCACCAGAACATCAACCGCATCTGCTGTAACCGGACCGTTGGCAGCCTCCGCAATAATCTTGGCCTTGATTCGGTGTACATTTTCCATATTGATCTGATTTTCCAGCGCAGCCGGCACCAGAATATCACAGGCTAATTCAAGCGCATCTTCGCGTCGTGCCAGAAGTTCGGCCTTTTCATATCCCTCAAATGAGCCGTGTGTTTTTCGGTGCTGCAGCACATCATCTACATCCAGTCCATCCGGGTTATAAATTGCACCATCGTATTCTGCGATAGCGATAACGGTCCCCCCTTCTTCAATGATGAACTTGGCAGAGTGATACCCTACGTTTCCGAGTCCTTGAATCACTGCAGTCTTATCCCCCATCCCAACAGAAAGACCCAGGCGCTTCATATCAGATTCCACGTTACACGCTTCACGGATGCCGTATGCAACCCCACGACCGGTTGCTTCAACGCGGCCCCGAATCCCTCCTTGTGGTACTGGCTTCCCGGTAACACATCCGAGGGAATCCAAATCTGAATTCATCGAGCTATAGGTATCAAGGATCCAGGCCATTTCGCGCTGTCCTGTACCGTAGTCAGGCGCCGGCACGTCAATGCCAGGCCCAATAAATTTCTTCTGAACGAGCTCATATGCATAGCGCCGGGTGATCCGCTCCAACTCTGCATCTGAGTAATTACGTGGGTCGATTTTTACAGCTCCCTTCCCCCCTCCAAACGGCACATCCACCAATGCGCATTTGTATGTCATGAGTGCGGCCAGAGCCATCACTTCATCGATGTCAGCATGAGGACTGTACCGAATACCTCCTTTCACCGGCTGGCGATGGTGGCTATGCTCAGCACGCCATGCCTTGATGACCTCAATACTCCCATCATCTTTTTTAACGGGAAATTGAATGACATACACACTGTTACAAATGCGAATCTGTTCAATCAACCCCTGAGGATAATCTGTATAGGCAGCCGCTTTATCGAGATATTGACTTACTTGATCAAAAAACGAAATTTTATTAGACATATGCTGTTTATTCTGAGTAGATAAGATGCCCGGAAAACGTGATTTGAATCCAGAGAAATTTGACAATTAGCTGGCATAAATCAGATATCCTGATCGTCCACAAGCACTAAGTGTCGGGTGAAAGGTAGAAGGGCTTCCAGACTTTAGCAATACGCAAGCGTATTCATTTTTATCCCGATCATATTTTTTACAGGAAAATCCCTTAGCACCGGCTTATTTCCCGGTAATATTGCTATAAGCATCGGGGGTATCTATATCTCTCAGTACGTGATTATTTGCCATCTCGCAGATAAATACATGTTTGCTGTTCTGTTCTATAACAGGTTTACATCCACCTTTCCCTTTGTGGTTTAACATAGCCGATTTGTGATGCGAAGCCAGCAAGACAGGATTTCCTTTTTGGCCCTTAAACGAAGGGACTACAATGGCCTTTTGATCTGTTTGGTACCGCGCGCGAAAAGCTTTTAAAAGGACGTCATACTCTTCAACGGTTATCAAGGGCATATCGGAAAGACAAATCATATAACCAGCAGCCTGAGATGATGTGGCCTTGACGCCGGCATGTATTGATGAACCCATGCCAGTTTCATACCGATCATTTACAGCAAAAGTGACTGGAAAGCCATGGAGTGCCCGCTTTACCCGATTTGCTTCGTGCCCCAGCACAACAATGCATTCAAACATGCTGGTTTGTGCCAGTGCTTCCAAGACGTGTACGATCAACGGCTTGCCGCTGAGCGGCAGCAACAGCTTGTTCTCTTCACCCATTCGCCGGGATTCTCCGGCAGCCAGGACAATTGCGCTTATAGCCGGCTCTTTATTGTCTTCCATAAGAACATGATTTACATATGGTTTGCATTTAAACCAGAATCATTCATTATTATTTATTATTAAACAGCATACAAAAAGAAACTAAAATCGATCGTTTACTCCAACTGCGTTGATTATAGTAAATGGAATGAGAGAGTTATTACAAATTTTGCAACAAGCCAAAAAGCTTTCAGATGCAGATCGTAGCTTTGCTCTGGCCACTGTGGTAAAGATCGGCGGTTCAACCTATCGCCGGCCTGGTGCGCGTATGCTTGTCTCTGATGAAGGAGAACGATGGGGCGCACTGAGTGGCGGCTGCCTGGAAGGAGAGGTCGCACAACAAGCCCTCGAGGTAATAGCAACAGGAAAACCACAGCTTATCCCTTTTGATCTCGCTGAAGATGACATTGTCCTCGGGTTCGGCACAGGATGTAATGGCATTGTGCATGTACTCATTCAACCGCTTCGCCCCCACCAGCAGTCCTCTGTTGTAGAGGCTTTACGTTACTGTGTGGTCGAGCGAAAGACGTGCCTGATGGCCACGGTTATCGATGCCTCGCCGGCTGCCGAAATTGCACTTGGCAACCATCTCATAGTGGCAGAAGACGGTACATTGGGCCCGTCTACAATCCCGACAACGTTTGCAGCGGATATTATTGATCAAAGTGAGCGATTCCTGGCTGAGGAGGTCGTCAATCCCCAAATGTACTTGTGGCACACACGGTCTTTTTCAACACCCAAAGGGGCTATACAAGTACTATTTGAATTTGTGCGCCCTCCCGTAAAAATCTACATCTTTGGAGAAGGCTACGATGTGCACGCCGTAGTAGCGCAGGCAATATTAATGGGATGGGAGGTTATAATCGTGGGCAGAAAACCAGTAGAAATCTTAAAAGATAGATTTCCTGAGGCCACGGAATGTAAATTCCTGATGCATCCGCAGGACGTTCTTAAACATGTTACACCTGACGTGAGAAGCGCTGGACTTATAATGAACCATATGTTTAGTCGCGACCAGGATCTCTTGCATGCTTTGCTCAACTCGTCCATTCCTTACATTGGACTGCTCGGCCCCAAAGAACGCACCAACCAGATGCTCAACGCTGAGAACCTGCATGTACCGCCAGCCAATGAAACCCTGCAAAAAGTTTTTGGACCTGTTGGCCTCGATATTGGTACAGAAACACCTGAAGAAATTGCCCTCTCGGCCATTGCCGAAATTCAAGCCGTTTTACACAAAAGGCAAGGTGCATCTTTGAAAAAACGAGAGAGTCCTATTCATAACTCAAGAGCGCCCATTGTATCCTAATTCCGGACAAACAGAGCATCAGATAATCACCAGACCAATACAACCGTGGATTTAAAAGGCGACCAACAACTTTCAGGCACCCCCGAGCAAGTCTATGCATTGCTTCAAGATCCGGAGGTCCTTGCATCCATTATGCCAGGATGCAAAGAACTCAAACGCATTGCTGAAGATGAGTATGAAGGCACGATCAAGGCGAGGCTTGGACCTATCTCAAGTCAATACAAAGCCCGATTTAAGATTAGTGAAAAGAATCCACCACACAGCTATAACCTGACCATAGACGGTCAAGGCCCTGGTGGATTTGTAAATGGGAATACACGCATCGAGTTAACCAGCAATGACCTCGGCACCGTGTTGAACTACACCGGTAAAGCAACCATTGGCGGAAAAATAGCCAGCGTCGGCCAGCGCCTCGTTGAATCGGGCGCCAAGATTATCATAGGCCAGGGCTTCAAGGCGCTGAAGAAAGAGGTGGAGAATAATTTGTAGGTTAGTGGTTAGTGGTTAGTGGTTAGTGGTTAGTGGTTAGTGGAATTTATCAAATCCCTTATCTCGACTTTGTCCAATAAGAAAATGTCAAAGCCTCTTTTTAGCGCCACCAAAGTCTTTTTCGATTATTTATACGTCTCGGTTTACCAACCAGACATGGATAACTTAAACGGCGAAGACTCAAAAGGTATGTCTAACATCGAGATAGCGCTTAAAAACCCTTCAAAATTGGACATTCCTTGATTGGTGTTCGATATTCGAGACTTTATCCAAAAGGACAAAGTCGAGCTTATATGGTACAACATTGCTTGATATTATAACTTGAAGCAGAGAACTTAAAACTAACCACCAAAAACTAACCACTTCCAAAATGTCCTTTACGACCCTCATCTCTTCTGAAGTATTGGCAGGCATCCTTTCTGATCCGAATTGCGCGATCATAGACTGCCGGTTTTCGTTGAAGGATACGTCCAAGGGCGCTTCAGAGTATGCCCTTTCGCATATTCCAAACGCACGATATGCACATTTGGACCGCGATCTTTCTGGTGAAATAATTCCGGGTACAACAGGCAGACATCCATTACCGGATGTTGATGGATTTGCAACGCAATTAGGCCACTGGGGCATTGGCCCTGATACCCAGGTTGTAGCCTATGATGACATGGGCAGCCCGTATGCATCGAGGCTTTGGGCCATGCTCAAATGGTTAGGACACGACGCTGTTGCTGTCTTGGATGGTGGTTGGACTAAGTGGATTGCTGAAGGGCGCGCAACGGAAAACACGGTACCGATTGTTACAAAAAAAAGGTTTCCTGCTGCATTAAATACGCAACTCATTGTGTCGACTTCCGAAGTGGAGCTAGCGACCACACAAGACCATATTTCCCTGATTGACGCCAGGGCAGCAGAGCGATTTGCCGGCCGTCATGAACCAATCGATCCGATAGCCGGCCATATTCCTTCTGCCTTATCATATCCATGGCAAGAAAATCTTGACACAGCATCCGGCGAACACAAGTGTTTTTTATCTGAAGAACAATTACGCCAACGTTTTGCAGAGGTTGAGACCAAAGACGCCATTTTATACTGCGGTTCAGGCGTTACTGCAGCGCACAATCTCTTAGCCATAGCGCACGCCGGCTTGCCACTCCCCCGTTTATATGCCGGGTCCTGGAGCGAATGGATCACTTCTCCTGAGCGCGAAATTGCATAGCCATCATTTTGCCATTTAATTTCCAAAGGCAGCACCAGTACATCCTACTTTTTACATGTACGGCTACCGATCATCCGCCACTGGAAAAGCTCAGATAAATCTGCACGCATAAAACGACGGCCCCTCTCTCCTTTTTAATTCTCCACCATCTGCACAAAAAACACACCCAATACTACGAAATTCGAAGAAAACCAGGACCCGCGCTTGACTTGCTCCACAAGAATACCTATTTACACAAAGCGCTTTCTTCGCACTACCTTCACAACTGGAAGTTGGTCATAACGAACAGCCCCTCACCCATCGAAATGCCGGGTCCTGGCACCAGTGTCGTTGTAGCCCTTCCTCTTAACAAGCCCTATCAAGCATGATGCATAATATCACCATCTCCGTGAATGGAAAAAAGCATGCAGCGGAGGTTGAACCAAGAACCCTCCTGGTTGATTTCCTCAGAGAACATCTCTCTTTAACCGGTACACACGTGGGTTGCGACACCAGCCAGTGTGGCTCTTGCACTGTACACGTAGATGGCATTTCAGCCAAATCGTGTACCATATTTGCCGTTCAGGTGGACGGCGCTGAAGTCACGACCATCGAAGGCCTCGCAAACAACGGAGCGTTACATCCACTACAGGCTGGCTTCAAAGAAGAGCATGGCTTACAGTGTGGATTCTGTACACCGGGCGTGATCATGGCCGCAGCGGATTTACTCAAACACAACGCCAATCCATCAGAAGGCGAAATACGGCATGCACTGGAAGGCAATTATTGCAGATGTACCGGCTATCAAAACATTGTGAAAGCCATCCAAACGGCTGCTACCAACATGTAAATCATTTCAAGCTTCCTCATGCTTGCAACGGTTTGAGTATGAAAAGACATCATAATTGAAGTCTACAGAATCAGGAAAGAAATTATGTCAGGATATATAGGATCGTCCGTAAAAAGGGTCGAAGACAAAAGATTTGTAACGGGACAAGGGCACTACACAGATGATATTGTGCTTCCCAACATGACCTTTGCACACATTATTAGAAGCCCCCACGCCCATGCAACGATTAACGCCATAGATGCATCTGAGGCCATGAAAATGCCGGGTGTGGTTGCCTTCTTTACCGGCAAAGACATGGTGGATGATGGCGTATTGTCTCTCCCGAACGGATGGGCCATCGGCGAAGACCAAAAAGAACCGCCCCACTACCCCATGGCCCCCGACAAGGCGCGGCATGTAGGCGACAGTATCGCGGTAATCATTGCAGAAACCAAAGCACAGGCCATAGAAGCCGGCGAGATGGTGATGATCGACTATGGCGTGCTGCCGGCCGTCACCAACTCTGCCGAAGCGCTTAAGGCTGACGCACCTCAGGTACACGATGATGCTCCGAACAACACGTCGTTCATTTGGGAATTAGGGGATAAAGAAGCAACTGATGCTGCAATCGCCGGCGCGCATCACATCACACAGCTTAGCTTTATTAACCAGAGACTTGTAGCCAACGCAATCGAACCTAGATCTGCCATTGGCGATTACAATGCAGCACGCGAAGAACTCACCCTTTACACAAGCTCACAAAATCCTCATCTCATCCGACTTTTGATGTGTGCGTTTGTACTGGGGCTGCCTGAGCACAAAGTACGCGTAGTTTCGCCAGATGTGGGCGGAGGCTTTGGTAGCAAGATCTTCCACTACCCGGAAGAAGCCATTTGCGCATGGACCACCAGAAAGATTGGCAGACCGGTAAAATGGACCGCCGTAAGAAGCGAAAGCTTTATTACAGATGCACACGGCCGGGACCATCAATCAGATGCTGAGATGGCGTTCGATGCGGAGGGTAACATGGTAGCACTCCGCGTTAAAACGCTTGCCAACCTAGGGGCCTATCTATCCACATTCTCTGGCGCTGTACCCACCTATCTCTACGGAACGCTACTCGCAGGGCAGTACAGAACGCCTAATATTTACGTAAATGTGACGGGGGTACTTACGCATACCGTACCCGTTGACGCTTATCGCGGCGCCGGCCGGCCCGAGGCAACGTATCTCGTTGAGCGACTGGTTGACCTGGCCGCCCATGAGTTGGGCAAGGACCCTGCAGAGCTTCGCCGGCAAAATTTTATCCAGCCGGATGCGTTCCCTTACGACACACCCGTTGCGCTACAATATGATAGCGGCAACTATGAAGGCGCGCTTGACAAGTCGTTGCAGATCATTGACTATACATCACTCCGCCAGATGCAAAAAGAGGCGCGGGCTGAAGGCCGGCTTATTGGCATTGGCTTTTCTGCTTTCATCGAAGCGTGCGGCATTGCGCCATCCAAAGTTGTAGGGCTTTTGGGCGGCCGGGCAGGCTTGTATGAAAGTGCATCCATCCGCGTACATCCTACCGGGAAAGTAGAAGTCTATACGGGTTCTCACTCTCATGGACAAGGCCACGAAACCACGTTTGCTCAAATTGTTGCTTCTGAACTGGGTGTTGACATGGGGGATGTTGAGGTTGTACATGGCGACACGGCCAAGATCCCCTTTGGCATGGGTACATACGGTTCGAGAAGTCTGGCTGTTGGCGGTAGTGCTATTGTTAAAGCACTCGACAAGGTAAAGGCGAAGGCCCGTAAAATTGCTGCACACAAATTAGAAGCAGCTGAAGATGATCTGGATTTCACAGACGGCAATTTCACAGTAAAAGGCACCGATCGCTCTGTTTCCTTTGGTGATGTTGCCCTTACGGCATACATCCCGCATGATTACCCGGAAGGGGTAGAACCAGGTCTGGAAGAAAATGGCTTCTATGATCCGGTTAACTTTACCTTTCCGTTTGGCTCCCACATTTCTGTCGTCGAGATTGATCCTGATACAGGTAAAGTAGAGCTCCTGCGTTATGTCTGTGTTGATGATGTGGGACATGTGATCAACCCTATGATTGTTGAGGGCCAGGTGCACGGAGGACTGGCCCAAGGTATAGGTCAGGCACTATTTGAAGGGGCCCATTACGACGAGTCAGGGCAGTTAATCACCGGCTCCTTTATGGATTACAACTTCCCCAAAGCAGACAGTTTTCCCCAGTTTGAAACGGATCGCACAGTCACCCCGTGCCCCCATAATCCATTGGGCGCAAAGGGTGTAGGTGAGGCCGGCGCCATTGCTGCCACAGCGTGTGTTGCCAACGCTGTAGTTGACGCACTGTACAGCCACGGCATTCGTGATATAGAAATGCCCATGACGCCTGAACGTGTCTGGAATGCGTTGCAAAAAAGTAAACAATAGCACCAACGCATCAAGATGCTGTCAACAATACCAGGCCAAATGCCAGTGATTACAAAACACGTGGCCTGTTTGTATTGCCGCTTCAATGACAAAAATTTTCAGAAAACATAATGATCTCAAATCCTTTTGAATACCAACGCGCCGGCTCGCTGCAAGAAGCCATTACGCAGTTAAAGCAGCACGGAGACGAGGCAAAGCTATTGGCTGGCGGACACAGTCTGATTCCAACAATGAAACTGCGCCTGAATGCACCGGCGGTTTTAATCGATCTTGCCGGCATAGACGGACTTGCATCAATCGAAAGTGATGGCAACCATATCCACATTGGTGCCATGGCGACGCACCGGCAGGTTGAGTCGTCCGAACTTGTGCAAAGCAAATGCGCAGCGCTTGCGGCAGCAGCCGGCGGCATCGGAGACCCGCAAGTACGCAACAAAGGCACCATAGGTGGAAGCCTTGCTCACGCTGACCCCGCGGCTGATTATCCCGCGCTCGTGCTGGCCCTGAATGCCAGCGTGTCTGTTCAAGGCCCGGATAATACGCGCACCATCGCGGCTGACGATTTTTTCACAGGCATGTTCGATACAGACCTGGAAGAATCAGAAATTATTACAAAAGTATCTTTCCCTGTACAAACGAGAGAAACAGGTGCCGCCTACGCCAAATTCCCCAATCCAGCGTCCCGCTTTGCTGTAGTTGGTGTTGCGGCCCACTTAACGCTGGACGGCAATGGTACGTGCACTGCTGCTCGTATTGCCATTACAGGCGCAGCGCCGGCTGTGTTCAGAGCCTCGGCTATGGAAAATGCACTGACGGGCACCACGCTGGATGACGCAAGCATCGCAGCAGCTTGTGCACATACGCCAGATGAAGACGAAATGCTCAGTGATCTAAGTGGCAGTGCAAAATACCGTGCACACCTGTGTGGCGTCATGGCGCAAAGAGCTATCAAGGCCGCTGCTGCTGATGCAAAGGGTTAGTATAGCGTCAACACACCCTGGTTATTGTCTGGTTTTTCAATGTTTGCAGAAGAGCACATGAGAGTAAGAGGGAGGAGAGAATTTGTTTTTTCCCTCTTTCTCTCTTCTCTTTAACCCTCTTCATGCAGGAGCTATTCAAAAACTAACTTGACACGACACGAGTAAAGCAACAAGCTAGTTATTATCTGGTTTTTCAACTGCCACGGAAGAGCGAATGAGGGTAAAAGGATTTATTTTTCGCGCCCTTTCTCTCTTCTTCTCAACACTCTTCTTACAACGAGTGTTTGAAAATTAACATGACACCATAAATGTCAACTTATTCCAGTATTGAATCCCTTCTGGAAGGCCTCAGAACCCATCAATACATATCAGAACGCGGCCTGGCCACAACGCTGTTCCTTTCTCTGGAAATGAACCGGCCGCTTTTTTTGGAAGGTGAAGCCGGCGTAGGCAAAACCGAAATTGCGAAGGTTCTTGCAAAGATGCTGGACACCCGGTTAATCCGACTGCAGTGTTATGAAGGGCTTGATATTAACAGCGCTGTATACGAATGGAATTATGCGCGCCAGATGCTTCAAATCAGGCTATTGGAAGCAGAGAAGCAATTGGATAATACATCGATTCAGCAAGAAATATTTGGAGATGCCTATCTGATCAAGCGCCCTTTACTACAGTCGTTGCAAACGGACAAGCCCGTTGTTTTACTGATTGATGAACTAGATCGTGCGGATGAAGAATTTGAAGCCTTTTTACTTGAAATTTTGTCCGACTTTCAGATTACCATTCCGGAAATTGGAACGATCAAGGCCAAGCATCCGCCTCGTGTAATTATCACATCGAATCGTACGCGAGAAATACACGATGCACTAAAAAGACGCTGCCTTTATCACTGGGTTGATTACCCCTCGTATCAGAAAGAGCTGGAAATCATACAAACCAAGGTCCCTGAACTCCCGGCAGCCCTGGCTGAAGAAGTTGTCGCTTTTCTCCATGAATTACGCAGTACAGATTTGTACAAACAACCGGGTGTCGCTGAAACGATTGATTGGGCCAGAGCACTTATGGCTTTAGCACAAGACCGTCTGGATCACGCGGTTGTCGATGATACGTTGGGTATTCTGTTGAAATATCACGATGACATAACAAAAGTAGCCGGCGTTCATTCATCGGCCCTGCTGGAGCAGGCGCGGCTTAAACTGGCCGAACTGGGTAGCTGAACACAAATACCTTGAACTATATACCCGTTCCCTTCGTTCGTATACTACACCACCGTACCACCGCCTCCCCATAACCATGAGATGTAGTTAACGCATGTCGCAGATGCTTACGGATACTTTTGGCCGTCATCATACCTATCTCCGCATTTCTTTAACCGAACGTTGTAATCTGAGGTGTAAGTATTGCATGCCGGCAGATGGCGTCCCCCTACAGCCACAAAATCAAATCCTTACGTTCGAGGAAATAGAGAAAATTGCCACGCTCTTTGTAAGCGAAGGGGTCAATAAAATTCGGCTGACTGGCGGCGAACCCCTTGTTCGCAAAGATGTCGAGAAACTCATTCGAACCCTTGGAAAAATAGAAGGGCTTAAAACGTTTGCCATTACTACAAACGGGCTCCTGGTACCCAAGAAGATCAAGGCGTTACATGAAGCAGGCGTCAACCTGATGAATATCAGCCTTGATACCCTGGACGAGAAAAAGTTCGAGTTTATCACGCGGCGAAAAGGGTTTAACATCGTTATGAAAGCCATCGACATGGCCATTGACTATGGGTATTCGCCTGTTAAGGTTAATTGTGTTGTAATGAAAAATTTCAACCAAAATGAACTGGCCGATTTTGTTGAACTCACACGACATAAGCCACTTGAGGTGCGATTTATAGAATACATGCCTTTTGATGGCAACGGATGGAATGATAGCAGATTCCTTTCATATACCGATATGATCAAGCAGATAGAAGAAGTGCATCCCACGCTCGAAAGACTTCAGGATGGTCCAAATGACACTTCTAAAACTTATCAAGTGCCTGGATTTGTTGGACGGGTTGGATTTATCACCTCTATGAGTGAACAGTTTTGTGGCTCATGCAATCGTTTACGCATGACAGCTGATGGTAACCTGAAAGTCTGTCTGTTTGGCAAAGCAGAAGTCAGTTTACGTGATGCGATACGTGCCGGCAGCACGGATGACGAACTTCGCAAGATCATTCACGGAGCGGTTCACAGAAAGAAAGCCGCACACGCCGGCATGTATAATCTGGCTGAAATGGAAAACCGTCCGATGATTCTGATTGGGGGATGATGGAAAGCCACTCCTTTGCTGACCACCTGATTTCTTTTGGACGCATGCTGAGGCGCCTGGGGTTCAATGCCGGCCCGGCGCAAATGCTTATTGCTATGGAAGCAGTACAGATGGTTGGCGTTCGACGAAAGGAAGATGTGCAACAAGCGCTAAAAGCCTGCCTTGTGCAACGACGTGAAGAGATAGACTTGTTTGATCAGGCCTTCCAGCTTTTCTGGAAAGCACCTTCGCGTTTGCCTGAAGTGATGAAATGGCTGCTGCAAAACACAAAAATTCCCAGCACAACAGATACTAAAGGCTATCACCGCGTTCAGGAAGCATTAAGAGAAGCAGCAAAACCTCCGGGCGAAGCGTCTGAAGAAGCATCTGAGTCCAGGATAGAAATTGACCAGATTGTCACGTACAGCGCTACAGAACTACTCAGAAAAAAAGACTTCGCTGCTTTCACCAATGATGAAGTTGCAGCGGCAAAAAAGTATATGGCCCGTTTTTCCTGGCCAGTGCCCCCCTATCCCACGCGACGTTTTACGCCAAGCGTAAAGGGTAAAAAACTGGACTTCCGCAAAACGGTGCAGCTTGGCAGCAAAAGCGGTGGAGAAATCTTGCAGATGGCGTTTCAAGGTAAAAAACGCAAACCGAGGCCTGTGGTACTCATTTGCGATATCAGCGGGTCTATGGAGCGATATGCCCGCATGTTGCTCCATTTTATGCATGCCATGACCGGCGACAAAAGGAAAGTAGAAAGTTTTGTTTTTGGTACGCGCATGACCCGCATCAGCCACTTGCTAAAATATAGAGATGTTGATGAAGCAGTGTCTGCTGTATCTAAAGAAGTTGTTGACTGGGCCGGCGGCACAAAGATAGGCGATGCAATCAAAACCTTCAATTTCGAGTGGCTACGCCGCGTGCTAAACAGCAACAGCGTTGTCCTGATTATCAGTGACGGCTGGGATCGTGGAGATCGAGAAACCCTTTCAAAAGAGATGTACCGGCTAAAGCGAAGCTGCCACCGGTTGATATGGCTCAATCCACTCATGGGCTATGAACAATACGAGCCCCTCACACAGGGTATGCAAGCCGCCTTACCTTATGTAGACAATTTATTATCTGTCCACAACTTGTTGTCACTTGAACATCTGGCAAAAACGCTGGCACAGCTTAAGTAGGCCTTCTATAGCGTGTCGGTTTAGGGTTTAGGGTTTAGGTTTTAGGGTTGTGAACTATTGAACAAGTCTTGGGCAAATTCACCTCGAGCCCCTCCTATCTTCCACCACGCAAATTTGCCTCTGCTGCATCTATCAAAGTGTTGTTAAGCCGATTACGCCGCTCCAGCCAGGCACGTGAATCTTCCAGCCCTTTGATTACCCTGTGCATCGGCTCTGCTCCCAGACCTATCATCAACCCGCTAATGATTAATTCTAACGGAGATCCAAGAGAATCAAGTAAAGGGATAGCGTTTGGTTGCAGCGCCTCACGAACGAGTTCGATCACATTGATTTCTGCAAAATAACAGAGTAAACCCCCCAGAACCGAGGTTACGATAAACGCAAAGGTACGTACAAAAACATGCCGCACGGCTTTGCTTGAAAATACGACCGTGCGCCCCGGGATAATTTCATCCTCTGTTTCTGTATAGTGTTTTATGCGTCTGTTGATACCCAGAAGCGTGAAACTGGTCGACGCAAATCGGGATTGCACCTCACTGGAAAACTTATCCATCAAACGTTTGGTACGCCTGTTCCAATAATGATGTGAGTTCAGCTTTAGCTCAAACAGATTCCAGCACACCATGATGACTTCCATTACACGTTCAATTAAGAGCGCCAACAGAATGACCAGCAAATAGAGGTAGGTTAAATTGAGAATCGTTTCCATAACCAATCAATCGCTGTAAATCAGCTGTTTCTGTTTATAAAAAATCAGTTCAGTTTGTGCGTCGTGTGTATTCCACGCATCATAACAGTTTTTAACGAGGGCTTCGAAAGGGCCATACGGGAAGTTTGATCCAGAACATGCAGTTGCGCGGACTTCCCGGTGAGAGACAATGGTTTCGCCAAACTTGACGGGAATCTGATACAGATGACACCACAGAGCAACTACCTTTGCAGCAGACAGCAATTGTATGTCTGTTGGCCGCATATTCCCAAACTGTCCCTTATCATTACTAAACGGATCGCCGGGCTGTGAGTGAAAGTTGCCATTTAATGCAATGCCAAGAGATCTTTGATTTACACCCAGTGCATGCACCCCCGTTCGATCCCAACGTGCAAAGTTGTCGATGGTCCCATCGCCGGCAATCACACTATGATATCCAGTCGACCACCCTTTCACCTCAACGATTTCCCTGACAACGTCGGCAAACGTGGCGTTGCTGTGTAAAGCAGTATGATGGTAAACAATCAAATCAGGAGGCGCCGGCCTGAAGTTTCTGTTCTCAAGACTCTCAGGCTTGTATCCTCCATTGTATGGGACATCCAGTATCTTGAAAAAGGATGTATCGGGATCGTTATCACTTAGATCTACGATAACCCCGGAGCTATCAGCGATGGGCAATATTTCAGCAGGGCCGGCTTCTACGATTTTTCGCTGGTTCAAAAACTGAATCAGGAAATGAATAGGCTGAGAACCACCACCAATCAATATGCCCGTCAATATCCAGTCCAGCGAACCGCTGATCCCATTAAATACATTTAATGGTCCAAACAGTCCGAACTTGGCAATCCAGCAAAGAATAACGCCGGCGACAACACCAATCACCTGAAGCAAGAAAACCTGCGTTGTTTCAAAAGATTCACGTGGCTGCAAAGCATCCATCGTGAACAGCACAGGCCCATATGCTTCGTTTTGCTCTCCATCTTCACTCACCGGGTCATCGTTTCGGTTTTCCGGTGCAGGAGAGACCTCGGTGGAAAAGCGTCCCAGGTCTGAAAAGGCCAACCGCTTGAATAAGCCATTGAGGAATTCAAGCAATCGTTCAATTAGAAACGAAAGCCCCAATGCTGTGCTAAACAACAGCATGATGAGCATAAAGCTACCTTCTTCCAGCATAAATTTCTTGTCCTAGTATTAAAAAAACCGGAGTGACCTTTCTGCCCTACTTAATTACTTCTTTTTATAGTCCCCATCAAACCACGTAGTCCACGTTTTCCCGGTATCCGTGGATTGTTGAAAATGCTGCCGTACCCGACCATCATCCAACAAACTCCATGCACCATTCAGGAGGTAACTGCTACCATTTTGGTTAACCCAACGCCCTTTCAGGGTCATGCCACCGTCTTCTAATTCTCCTTTGAAGTACCCTATATTACCATTTGAATCTGTCCACACCTGATTCCACTTTTTCTCTGCTGGATCATAATAGTTGATGCTCTGTCCCGTGCTTCCTCCGGCAGATGTCCAATAGCGGGTACCTGTATCCACGAGAGTACGAGAAAGCAAAGCCAGCGTAATGTTTTCATGGCGTTGTTGAGTTTATCTGCTGTTTTAAAGCCAGTGTCGAACAAAACTTTTAAGCATCGGCGTTAGACAGAAAAAGCCTTTAGCATTGGAAAGTCCTTGTTCGATCCCCAATCAAGCTGAGGACAAGCATTGGATATTCAAAGCATCGCCCTAACGGACAAAATCAAACCTATA
>JBGCEN010000290.1:0-11324 GCA_045106435.1 Rhodothermales bacterium | reverse complement strand
GGGTTCAATGTTTAGGGTTGTTGGATTTGGGCACCTGTGACATGGTCTGACGCCTATGCCGGCTGTGTTCGTTTTGGTGTGGTCTGGATCTACCCCAAAATGGAACCCAGAACCTTGAACCCGAAACCCTAACAGCGTCTTCGCCGCGGTTAGGCCACGTAAGCAATAGAAGCCGGCCCGTCCGGCATGACGCAAATGCGTGCATCAGGGCCGTATCGGTCTTTTAGCTCGGCAATGGTTTCAGAGATGTTGCGGCAGGGCTTTAAGAGCGCTCGATGGATTTGTTGATCACTGAGTCCTTCGCTGTAGACATACACATCTGCGCGTACCTGAATTTGCGCTTGAATCTGAACCTGCCACTGATCTTGTTCACCAAATCCTGGCTGTGCAATCATGTCTAGCACTCCCTGCGGAGTAGCCCCTTCTTCAAGAAGTTCAGCGTATCGGCCGTGATCGGGTAATCCATCCACGCAGGCGGCACACATAATAATGGCACCGCCTTCTTTTACAACACGATTGGCCGCGCTCATGCCCTTTACCGTTTGGTAGAGGTTTTGGTCGAGCGGATAGCCGTTGTTGTTGGTAATGATGATATCATAGGGCGCGTCTACGCCAACCATCACGTTTTTGCGGATGAACTCGCGCCCAAGCTCGTGCGACTGGAGTAAGTCTCCCGCAAAGACGCCCGTGATTTCATGTTTGGGGTTGATGGTTACGTTAAGCAGGAAGGCCGGCATGGTCTTCAGCGCTACCTCCCGCATTTCTTCCCATATTGGATTCCCTTCGATGTTTCCCCATGCAGACTTCGGGTCTGCAATCATCTCTCTGCCATGATTCGAAAGTACGCTTTCTGATCCGGAAAGCGCCGGAAGTACCGCTTTGGGGCCACCGCTAAAGCCGGCAAAAAAATGCGGCTCGATAAATCCCGTGTACACCCGATAATCTGCTTCCAGCAACATTTTGTTGATGCGCACCGGGTTACCAAGAGACGTTTCGCCGAGGGATACCAGATTGGTGTCGTCAAACGAGTTGTGCTGCGCACAGGTGTAATTGTCGACAATGAAATCGCCGAGCATCATACGAAGTTCATCATCAGTTTGCTGTCGATGAGTACCCAATGCATTGAGTAAAGTTATATCTTTCCTGCGCACACCAGCTGATTCAAGCTCCTGTAAAATGACAGGTAATATGCGGTCGTTGGGTACAGGGCGTGTTATATCGCTATGGGTAACTACGACACGGTCGCCAGCCTTGACATGGGTTGTCAGCGCCGGCATACCAATCGGGTTTTGTAGCGCGTGTCTGATCGCTGCAATTTCATCCGTCAGGCCGGCCATCGGTTTTGACTGGATGATGTCTGTATCATCAGGAAGCTCAATATCTAATCCGTCGCGCCCGTAAGCGATGTTGATGTGCATTTGTTTCTGTTTTTCGTTACTGCGTGAGTCCTCGGTGAAGAGCAGTGGTATTGCTCAACCGCTTACGAAAAAACGACAAACGTAGAAACGAATCAACGATCACGAAAAATAAACTAACCACAAGAGAGTCAAAACAATTTGCCAAGTTTGAAAGCAGGATCGGGAAACCTCGATATGAAAGTGGCTGCACGGCTGAGTTTGATGTTCTTCATGCAGTTCTTCATATTCGGCTCATGGTACGTGACGGTAGGCAACTACATGGATTCGATCGGGCTATCCGATATGATTCACTGGGCGTACACCATCGGTCCTTTATCAGCGCTCATTTCCCCTTTTATTCTTGGCCGTATTGCAGATCGGTATTTTCCTACGGAGAAGGTGCTTGGGATTCTCAACTTGCTTGGGAGCATAGCCATTGGAGCTGCATCATTTGTTGATGGTTCGTCCGGTGGCTTGTTCATTTTTCTTTTGCTTTTGCATACGCTTTGCTTTTTCCCAACGCTCGGACTTGCCAGTACCCTGGCATTTCATCATATAGATTCTCCTGAGAAGCAATTTCCGCTGATTCGTGTATTTGGTTCGGTTGGCTGGATTGTAGCCGGCGTACTTGTGAGCGCGGTATTGCAGGCAGATCAATCCGTGCTTCCCATCCGAATTGCCTCTGTGGCATCTTTGGTGATGGGGATATACTGTTTCAGTTTACCACACACACCGCCGACAGCCAAGAGCAGTGGCAGTGCCATCAGGGATATTTTGGGTCTTGATGCGTTAAAACAACTGAATACGCGGCCGTTTATCGTTTTTATTCTTTGCGAGTTGCTGATCTCGATCCCGCTATCAACTTACTATGCTTACGCGCCGGTTTATATAAACGCCGCCGGCATTTCGCATCCAGCTTTTATCATGTCATTTGGCCAGATGACTGAGGTGTTGTTCATGTTCTTCATGTCCATCATCTTGATTCGTTTGGGTGTAAAGAAAATGATCATCTTTGGCTTTCTTGCCTGGGTCGCCCGATTTGTACTGTTTGCCGGCTCTGCTCCGGAGAGTATTTACTGGATGATTCTCGGAGGCATTTTGCTCCACGGTATCTGCTTCGATTTTGTTTATATCGCCGGTCAGATTTTTATTGATCGACAGGTAACATCAGATATGAGAGGGCAGGCGCAGGGGTTTCTGGTGATGGTGCGGTCGGGGATAGGATTGCTCATCGGTGCGCAGGCGTCTGGTTGGCTTTTCAATAACCTGCTCAATGCAAATGCGATGGAGCTGGATGCCTGGCGTCTGTTCTGGGCCCTACCCGCCGGCATGGCCCTGGCCGTCCTGATCGGGTTTTGGGTTTTCTTTAATGAAAACGAGAAAAGCTGAAAATTAAAGTTAAAAGTTAAAAGGCAAAAGCTAAAATATATCAATGGCGTTTGAGCCGGATACTTTTAGCTTTTGCCTTTTAACTTTTAACTTTCTAAAACTACCGCGTCAGGCGCCGGCGCATTTTATTCCATCGGAACGAGTCTACTTTTTCTACATCGTTGTAAAAAGCTTCTTCGATGCAGGGTTCAATTTCGTACTTCCAGATGGCTTCGATGTGCTGGGGTAAGTCTTTTTTCAGGAAGTAGGTGATACCGATCTGGTAGCGAGGGTTTTCTACGAGGGTGTTGATTTGGTTGAGTGTGCGAATGAGGCCTTCTACCTGGAAGTTGGTGTCGTTGTGGAAATGCTTTAATACATCGTAATTTGGCATGAGTGGAATCATGGCAAATCGCCGGCGTGCAACGGAATCGCTGAACAGGCCAACGGGCTTTCCAGGTACCATCGTACCGATGATGAACACATTGCCCGGAATAGAAAAAGCCTGTTGCTTGATCAGCATAGAGTTATCCGAATCACGGTCTAACTGAGCCAATAACTCTCCAAATACAGCACCCAGATCAGTGCGGTTAATCTCATCAATGATTAAGACACTTGGGCCTGTCCTCTGAGCGGCTTTGGTGCAGAAGGTATTGAAGTCACCCGGTTTCTGTCCGGTGCCAATGAACTTTTCGTACGTGTATCCCGCATGAAACTGAATAAGTTGTACAATTCCGTCTGTCCCGTTTGTTAAGCCACGGGCAATCTGCTGGGCCATAAACGTTTTGCCCGTTCCTGAAGGCCCGTAGAAAATAACTTGTCGTTTCCTCTCCAGCGTATTAAGCCACTCTTGCAATGTGCTTACATCAAACCCCGTCTCTTTATAACAATCTTCCAGGGAGTAATCAGTGGTCACGGGCGGCGGCTCCAGGATCGCTTTTACCGATTCTGTTACTTTCTCTCGTTCCGCATTTTTTTCATACGTGGCTGAAGAGTAAGAAGAGGTATTTGTTATGGGCGTTGGTGTAGCAACTTGCGGCGTGGGAATTTCCTGATACTCCGGTTTGCTTTCCTGCTCATCCTCAGGGGGTGGATGTTGTCCGTTGACAGGCGCTGTGCTTTTGGCTTCGTTTCTCCAATGAATGAAGATGTCAAACAAGTCGGTATCGTGTACACTCGGGATTGCCTGGATCTGCGCTTCTTTTCTGAGCTCTTTGATAAACTGCAGTCCAATGCTGTTGAGCTCCGGCAATGCTGTCAGTTTTGCGTCGGTAGATGCAGCGCCATATTCTCTAAGTGTGTTGATAGACGCTTCGTGCAAGAGCATATATTGCGCCGGCTTCAGCGCATGCAATATCGGCGTGATGGAGCTAATGTCCATGAGAGACAACGCGTCCAGTCTGGAAAGTGCTTCTGATGAAGTTTCTAATGCATCAGATTTATACACGCAGTGCCGAATGAATTCCAGAAGGACCTGGCCTACTTGCTCACGTACACCTTGTTGGCTTTCGAACTGCTGCTCAAGCCTGTTAAGGAGTCGCTCAGCTGGCTCGTAGACGGGATGAATCCATGCCCCTTTATTTTGGTTTTCATCGATGTCAGAATGGGGCAGCAGGTGTAGAAATACCCGATCCGTAACGGTTTCGCCAAGCTCATGCTCGGCAATCAAGTGTGCGAAATTTTGTTCAGCTTGTTCTCTTGCTTTAGCATAGGCGGCAGCACGGGCGACGCCGGCCGGCGAAACCATAAAGCCTGTTACAAAACTTTTGAAAAGTTCTGGCAATGAATTACCCTCGGGATTGCTTTCTGGCGTTTGCAATTCTGGTTGCCGGGGAGACATTTCATTTGGTAAACGTATTTCTGTATGCGATTCATCGCTCACATCCGAGATGTGCAGCATGGTTGAATCTGAGTCGTAAGAGGAGGAATCGGGCCAACTTTTTTCGTACTGACTTTTTTCTTCCTGTTGCTTTTCTTCCTGTCTCTTTTCGTACTGCCTGTTTTCGAACTGCCGCTGCTCATTCTGCCGCTGCTCATTCTGTTCAGCCAGTGCCGCTTCTGAGCCAAAAGAAGCTTCGAGGTCGACCCGTCTGTTGTACAGATCTTCTTCTTCAAAGCCGTTCATGGCGTGATATGCCGGCTCACTCATTGTACTGCAAACATGAATGATACTCTGTATGTCGATCATATCCTGTGGCCGATAAGCCGCAAGTGATGATTTCAGGCTATGGGCAAACTCTCTGATTGCAGAGTACGTGTCTGCTGTTGGCCTGCCCAGTGAAGGGGATAAGCCGATATATTTCAAGAACCATTCTGTAGGTCGTGGCAGCACGAGAAACTCGGTACCTGGATAACAGAATTGTAAAAGATAGGTTGGGAACGTCCAGGTATTTGGGAGCTCGTGGGCTTCAATATATTCGAGATAGGATGCAAGCCGTTCTACAACAGGTTCTGTGCCGTGGAGTAAATGGTATACCTGGGCGCAGAATACAGGTTTGTCCAGTGTTGGAACGTAAAGTATCTCTAAGTCGCCATTGCTGGTTTCGTTGCTGTTTAGCAGGGCATTGGCTTTGCCTACGCGTTCCAGTCGCTCAATAAATGCATCCGTATCTCTCGTAACCAGGAGTTGTGCAAGTTTACTTTCGCTTAGAAATGAGACCGCTTTTTTAACCGTAGAACGCTTGTAATTAATTTGGTCACGCCGGAATGCCTGGTGGTCGCATCCATCCCAATCAACATACTTCTTTTTAAGCAGATTGATGACGTGTGTTTTCTGTTCTGCGGTAATACTCATTGATCGCGAGGGAAAATGATAAAGGCGACACCCGTGGCTACTTAAGAATCATCACAGCACCATCAACACTGCGGATAAGATGCAGTTTGTCTGCTTCTGTCGGGTTAATATACTGCAGGAATTCTTAGACTGGTGTACGATACATTAATCAATAGAAATGCAACGAACCAAAAGCTATGCCTAATCATGGCGGCTTGTTTCCTTACAGGTGGTTTCCGGCAGATAGTTTTCCTCAAACAAGAAGGTTGCCGCAGCGAGTTGTCTGATATAGAAATAAGGATGTGAAGATGTAAAAGCAAAAAGGGTGAAAGAGCGCATGAGCCGATGGCTTTGCTTTCTTTCACCCTTTCCGAATATTGTGTCAGCTACGGATAAATGGTTTTTCTATAGCTAGCTGGACTTAGAAACTGTTGAGATTTAATCTTCACATTGAGTGAGCGATCTTTTGGTGCTTTTGAATCCGCTTTTTTATTTGCATCAGTCGGGCTGTGCCCTCGTGTCACACGTAACGCTGCTATGCGCTCAAAAAGTCGTATCCAAAATCACTCAAAATCTCCTCTCTCTCAATTGCGAACCTCAAATCTCAACAGTTTCTAAAAGGAATTAAAAACACTTCGTAATTGAACATTCCTTGTTGGGTGTTCGATATTCGATCGAACTACGGCTGATCGTAAGGTGCTTTGCTGCGGTCCCGAAGGGCATCACGCAGGCGATTAAAGCCATCAAAGTCAAAGCCCAGCGAAAGCGAAGGTGCTGCTTTGAATTCCGAGGTATTGTTGTTAGGGAGGAAGCTTGGTTGTCTAAAGAATACAGCGCCTGCCTGTAGCGTGATATTCTTGGTGATATCAAACCCGCCGCCAACCATGGGATAAAGCCCGGCTGCAACACCTTTAAGAGGTTCTCCTTCAAATTCGAGCCGGCGCTTGATGAGTACACCAGTAACGAGTGACAGGCGAGCCAGCAACTCACGACCGAAGTATGGTCTCGGTAGCTTTTTGTCTACTGCAAACGGATAGAATTTCAACGAGAAAACGGCAAAAGACTCTGCGTCATTGATATCGAATTCGGAAAACTGGCGTGGCGTCAAGTTCAACGCTGCGGCGCCAAGACCAATCGATGTGCCAATGCGGATACGATCTGAAGTAGAATGTGCATCATCCCATTTCATCGCATTGATGCGTGTGTTTGCAACAGGCGTATAAAGATCGGAAAGCATTTCTCCAAGCTGTGCCAACATGCGTGTGCGTACAACACCGTAGTCATCGATCTGAAGCGCGGATTCGCGTACGTACTCATACGCGCGATCTACAATCTCATTTAACATTTCGCACTGATCCGAATCCCAATTTACATCGGTTCTGCATGCACGGCCGGTTGCATAAAGTCGGGCAATCACGTCTTCTGATGGCATGCCGTTCTCGGCCATGGAATTGCGCAATACATCTGCATCACCAAATTCCAGGAAGCCGTAACTGCGTTGTTCTTCTTCCTTCAGGCTGCCGTGGAGGCTGGTGAACACTGTGTTGTCGAGCAACTGGCGGTTTGCATCTTCCATCTCGTCGATCATCGATGTGCGCCGGCCACTTCTGACTTCCTTGAGCACTACATCTGCAATGTCGTTCAGTACCATCGAGTCGAAGTCAACCACTGGTACCTGGGTTTCTTCTTCCTGAACAATCTGGCAGGAGCCGTCGGTCAGGTTTCTGAGGAGAATAACGTCCTCATTGTCGAAAATGCCTTTGAGTTCATTTTCGATGTTGGAAATAAAGATGTCCCTTACGGCTTGCTGACGTACATACGGATAGGTTTCGTTGGCCAGGCGCACGGTTTCTTCGTACGCTTTATCCAATGAAGGTGCCAGAATGTTTACGTTAAACCCACCGTAGAAGTCCAGCTTGACGTCGTAATGCCGGCCTATTTCCAATGGATCGAATACCAGACGGAAAACGTCTGTGTACACGTCAGGTGGATTGGTCCAGCAAGCGTTTTGCATGCGCTTTTTGCCCGTTGGCTTGATTTCGCCAACGACTGCACGAATTTCGTTTTCCAGTTTTAGTGTTGTACCCTGAATGGCCCAGCGGCGCCCGTACGGGATCCACTGTGCTTTTACAACGCCGGCTGAATAATTAATGATATGTACAAGCCTGGCATCAATAGGCATTGCTTGTCCATGTGCCTTCGGAGGGGTAAGGCCACTGGTCAGCAAAAAAGTACAAACAAGAAGAGCTGACATGAGGAGGCAGCGTATAGAGGTTTTAGGAGGCCTCTCCGCGCTCAATCTTCGCGTTCTCATAGCTTTACTCGTACTCTAACGAGATATGGTTGTTGAAGAAGAGAATCAATTTAAAGTATTACTTTAAGAAAAACTATAAGAAAGTCAATATTTCCAATAGTTTTTGCAAAATTTCAATATGCGTTTTTGGCGCAATTAGGCTGATCTGCCAAAATCACTCCACTGGTTAATTCTGGTAACTGGTAGAAATTTGACGTTGGAAAAGAGAAAATAGCTACAAATTCTAAAAAGTCATGCGCCGGGAAAATCCATGGAATTAACTGGGCACCCCCAGTATCGTTAAGCCTTGCATGGATCTCTCACTTCGTTCAGGGTGACGGGGTCGAGATGTTTTATAAATCCTGTGCCTCTCTCTGGCGCCGTTAGGAATAGCTTTTTCAGGAAATTAGCCATTAGCGAGTTGAAATTAGCGATTTTCAATCTAATAACAGTTTTTCCCTAAACCCTAAACCCTAAACCCTAAACCCTAAACCCTAAACCCCGCGGATTATCTCCCGAATTAAGCAATTCATCTCATTATATCGCCACTTATCGCAAACAGCACTCTGTCGCTACGCTATTTCCATACTATAGTCAGGCAAAGATCAAACTGATTTATGCCTTTCTCTATTCTGAAATTCAAATAGTATGATGCGATGAAAAAGGCGACTACCCGATTGTTCAAGATGCCTCTCACAAGTAAGCGGCTATTTTCACAATTTTTGACAGCACAATTTGCGATGCTGTTATTGTTATCGAGTGCTATATATCAAAATGCAGAAGCACAGCACAGGTCAGATATCGTAGAAACAGCCGTTGCAGCCGGCTCTTTTAACACCCTTGCAACTGCACTGGGAGAAGCCAATCTTGTAAAAACCCTGAAAGGAAAAGGGCCTTTCACTGTATTTGCACCCACAGATGACGCGTTTGCAAAACTTCCTGAGGGCACGGTTGAATTCCTGCTGAAGCCAGAAAACAGAGGCCGGCTTGTCGACATTCTAACTTATCACGTTATCAGCGACCGCGTAAGAGCAGAGGAGGTGGCTTCGCTCAGAAATGCTGAGACGGTCAACGGTCAGCGCTTAAACATTGACGTAGTAGACGGTCAGATATTGATTGAAAATAGCAGGGTTGTCACGGCCGATATTCGTGCAAGCAATGGTATTATCCATGTAATTGATGAGGTGTTAATTCCGGAGACTCTACTAATTCCTGAGGTGGCTCAGGACGCGAAGGTATTTAACACGTTGCTTGCTGCAGTGAATGCTGCCGGCCTGGCTGATGCATTATCTGGCAAAGGACCGCTTACTGTGTTTGCGCCTACAGATGACGCGTTCTCAAATCTTCCCGAAGGTACTGTAGCTTCCTTGTTGAAGCCAGAAAACAAAGATCAACTGGTTGATATCCTCAAACTTCATGTGGTTGAAGGCCGCGTGTATGCATCCGACTTCTTCGGACAATCACGTGTAAATACGCTGAATGGTGAAAGGCTTAGGGTGAAGTATGGGGGGGATGCCTTTAGGGTAAATGCTTCGAATGTACTCACTACAGACATCGAAGCTGCCAATGGTGTTATCCATGTTATTGATACTGTATTGTTACCTGATGCCGGCGAATCTTCTTCAGTAAATGCGGCTGAAATCATGCGTCTTGCGATAGATAAAGGGGTGCCCTTGTATAATAATGGGCAAAAATCTGCTTGCGCTGCCATTTATGAAGTGGCAGTAACGGCAGTCCTGGCATTGCCAACGGTACCTGGTCAGGCGAAGAATCCGCTGAGGGTTGCTCTCCGTGAAATCAAGGCCACGCACAGCAGTGACAGACAAGCGTGGATTCTGCGCGAAGGCATGGATGCGAGCCTGGCGCGACTCGAAGAGATGATGGTTGATTGAGTTTTTTAAGTGATCAGTTGTCAGTGATCGGTTGTCAGTGATCGGTTTTTAGTGCGAACCAGTTAACACTGAAAGCTGACAACTGAAAACTGCACCGCCTGTGTATGCTCGTTCAATTGGGTGTACTAAGAACGCAATATTGCATGGTAAAATGCGGTTGTCCTGTGAATTAACTCTCCGCACGGGCAACCGCATTTTTTTGAACAAGTTGTTTTAGATTGATATGGACGCAACAATCCTTTTACCCTCGGTACCCTGGGCGTGGCCTAGATGGCGCAAATGGGTGCTCTATATTGCACTTTGGTCTATTCCGGGCCTTACGGCGTTGAGTTATTATCACCTCAATCAAGTCGTGACCGGTGAGCCTGCATCGTGGTTATATGGGATAGTGAGTACATTGCCCTGGTGGTATTTATGGGCAGCTTTTACGCCGGCGATTATTGCACTGGCAAGGCGCTTTCCTGTAAATCAGGATACCTGGAAGCACATCATTCCGACAATTTACATCCCTTTCATGCTGCTTCTGCTTGGTTTGCACGCATTGGCAAATTTGGCCCTTTTCCGAGTTGTAGCGCTTCATGAAGTAATGAATTGGGACTTGCTTCAGGTACACTTTACCTCTCGAATGCACGTCAACGCTTTGGCTTTCTGGACGGTGCTCGGGTTTTATAACGCGTTTGATTATTACTGGCGATATTTATTCAAGGAGCGCCAGGCGGCACAGCTTGAGTTACAACTGGCGCAGGCGAATCTGCGGGCGCTGAAGATGCAGTTAAATCCACATTTTCTCTTTAATACATTACACTCGGTTGCTGCACTTGTGCGCAAAAACGAAAACAGCACAGCAGTTAAGATGCTGGGCCGGCTGGGCGATTTTTTGCGTCTGGCGCTTGAGAATCAGGGCATTCAGCAGATAACTCTTTCAGAAGAGCTCGATTTTCTTGATCGATACCTTGAAATTGAAAAAATCCGTTTTCAAGATCGACTGGTTGTACAGCGCGATGTGGACCAGGAAACACTAGACATGTACGTACCGAATCTGATTTTACAGCCGCTTGTTGAGAATGCAATTCATCACGGGATATCGCCGCATAGCAACGGCGGGGAAATAATCATCAGGGCACGGCAAGCGGGTGGTCGGCTGGTGGTGGAAGTTCAGGATGATGGCCCCGGGATTGCAAATATCTCTACCGCAAGAAAAGGGGTCGGCTTATCCAATTCCATCGAGCGGATGGAGCGGCTTTACGGCAATGAGCAACACGTTGAGGTCAAAAATGCCGAAGAAGGCGGCCTTGTTGTTCAGCTCTCAATGCCTGTTCAGTTTGAGATTTCTGAAGAAAAACGTTTATCGCAAAAACCCTAAACCAGGGATGTTCAGAAAACTGATTATCTAATTAGAGCTACAAATTGTCAGACTTTTTATTCCATCTTAGTCGAAGAAAACCTCGCTATTCGTTAATGAAAACCACAGAATTAGCGATTAGCGAGTTATAATTGACAAGGGATCGGTAGACTTCCCTAAACCCTAAACCCTAAACCCTAAACCCTAAACCCTAAACCCTAAACCCTAAACCCTAAACCCTAAACCCTAAACCCTAAAC
>JBGCEN010000289.1:0-7508 GCA_045106435.1 Rhodothermales bacterium | reverse complement strand
TTTGGTGATATTTCGGGAGATGGGCAGAAAGACCTGGTCGCCGGTCCTTTTTGGTATGAAGGCCCTGATTTTGAAACAAAACACACGTTCTACGAGCCGGAGGCCTATTCGATTGAAGGCTATTCTCTCTGTTTCCTGTCTTATGTTTATGATCTTGATGGAGACGGAATGAACGACATCTTTGAAGTAGGATTTCCTGGAAAAGCGTCGTATTGGTACAAGAATCCGGGGAGCTCCGGGGGGGAATGGATCAGGTCCGTGGCCTTTTCTGAAGTAGACAATGAGTCGCCGGCGTTTGGTGATATTACAGGAGATGGCAAACCCGAGCTTATCTTCTTACACGGTGGGGCATATGGGTATGCTGAGCCAGACTGGAGCAATCCGACCAAAGAATGGACATTTAGACCCGTGGGAGAAGATCGGGGGTTAACGAAATATACCCACGGATTGGGATTTGGTGATGTGAATGGCGACGGCAAAACAGACTTGCTGGAAGCCAAGGGGTGGTATGAGCAAGTAGCAGGCGATGGATTGTGGACGTATCACTCATATGAATTTGCTGATGGTGGCTCTCAGATGTTTGCCTATGACTTTGATGGGGATGGTGATCAAGATGTGATTACGGGCGACATGGCCCATGCATGGGGGTTTCTTTGGCATGAGAATCTTGGCGACGAATCTTTCCAGCGACATGTAATCATGGGAGAAACGCCCTCGGAAAATGCCTACGGTGTTGCTTTCTCTCAGCTACATGCACTCGCATTGGTTGATATAGATGGGGATGGGATCAAGGATCTGGTTACCGGGAAAAGATATTGGGCGCACATGGGCAAAGATCCTGGAGGCAAGCAACCGCCGGTGCTTTATTGGTTTAAAACGGTACGTAAGAAGGGGGGAGGGGTTGATTTTGTGCCCTATCATATTGGCAGCCAAACAGGCGTTGGTACGCAGGTCATGGTTGACGACTACAATGGTGATGGTTTGCCCGATATTGTGGTGGGTAATAAAAAAGGAACAGGCTTCTACACCCACAAGCGTGACGAAGTATCAAAAGAGGTGTGGCAAGCTGCACAACCTGTGCTTGTCGAGAAGTTGGAGTAAATATTACGGGTACAAAGGGTACGATGGGTACGAAAAGTTCGAAGGGTACGATATAGGCCTTCTACCCGATGTTTGCACTTTTCGTACATCTCATACTCTTTGCACCCATCGTACCCTTTGTCTCATTCATCAATCCTATACAACGCGTGCGTAAGTTTTTCCTGGTCTTTGGTGGTATTCTTCTTGGCTTGCTGCTTATCGTCGTTATTGGTCTAAAGCTATTCCTTACCGATGAGCGATTGCGTGCTATGATTGAGCCGGCGCTGGAGAGCCAGCTTAATCGGGAGGTGAGCATAGGCACCTTTGAGACTCGGTTGTTACGCTCATTCCCCAATATTTCTGTGGGCGCAGCGGAGGTGGCCATTCACACACCTGATGCAGCTTCAGGCGAGCGGCCGGACCTTGCACGCGTGGAACGGATCTGGGTTGATCTATCTCTATTTCTGTTATTGCAAAGCAAGATTCAGATAAATGCGCTTGAAATAGAAAATCCGCTGATTTTGGTAGAAGTGTACGATGATCTTTCGACAAATCTGATAGAACTAAACAGCGAGGCCGGGGCACAGGAGGAGGCCGCGTCAGAAAGTGTGGTGCAGGAAATTTCCATTGAGCGGTTCATCATAAGTGAGGGGCAGATTGCCTACAGTCATGCTGATGGGACGCTGCTCACGATTACTTCGCTTGATACAGATCTATCCATACGTCTGGACGAGCTCGCCAGCATCACGGGCCGCATTGATGCATCGGATGTGTATTATGAAACGGGTAACATCCCCTATGCAAATGGCTGGGAAATGGCGCTGGAGGTGGATGCATTAGCTAATCTGGATAGTAGCTGGGTGCGATTGGCTGAGACTTCATTTAGCGTTGAGTCTCTGTTGTTGCAATTACAAGGACAAGTGAGCGACTGGGACACGGATCGTATTGGATTTGACCTGAATATTGCTTCCCCCGGCGCAACCATTGAAGGCATCTGGTCCTTGATGCCGGCATCTTTGAAAAAGGATATCGAAGGCCTCGATGGCACGGGAGATGTGGATGTAACGGCGAGCATCACAGGCTATATGACTGAGGATACACTGCCCGATACGGATGCCGCTATAACTGTACAAGATGGGTCCTTGAAATACCCGGGTATGCCGGCTGCCATTGAGGATATCAATCTGGATGCCATTTTTTCCCTTGACGCACTAAAGATCAACACACTGACTGCAAATGCGGCTGGTGCATCCATGCAAATAAGCGGGGATGTGCGTGATTACGCTGCGCCTGTCATTAATGCGGATGTGAAACTAGATGCCGATCTTGGCAGAATCCAGTCGTTTTATCCACTGGAAGAAGGGACGAGTCTTTCTGGTACATTGGCTTTAGATTCAAAAATTGCCGGCGCGCTTAATGACACCGATGCCATTGAGGCGTCAGGTGAAGCAGTTCTCAGCAATATCAACTATGCCTCTGCTTCTCTTGAGCAACCGGTACGTGGCGTCGCGGGCACATTACAGCTGTTAAAAAACCAGATAAGAATTGAAGGACTGACTTTTATATCAGGACAAAGCGATTTCCTTTTTAATGGGACGCTGGATAACTACATGGCGTTTTTATCTGATGAAGATACGTCAGCAGACAAGCCGGCATTTCGGGGTGCCATTGAAAGCGAGTATTTGAATGTCACAGAGCAATTGTCAGATGATACGACAGATACCGGACCGCTCGAGCTTCCCGATCTTTTTGCAGAGTTGACCTTCAAAGCTGCAACGCTGGATTACGATGGCATTGTCTTGAAAAATGCAGACGGGAAAATGACAATGGACCAGGGGATCATTGTGTTTGAAGGAGGCAGCGCCGGCTTTATGGATGGCCTCTTGCGCGCATCTGGTTCTTTTAATCTGGTAAATCCCCTGCAACCCGTTTTCGATGGCACTATAGGACTTGATCAGGTGAAGGCCTCTCAGTTCTTTACTGCTTTTGATCAACTGGATCAGATCGCAAAGCTTGGTACGTTCCTCGACGGCTTTTTTGATAGTGAGGCATCTATTGGTTTGCAAATGGATCAAGCGCTGAATCCAGTCCTGTCTTCTTTGTTTGCTGAAGGTACTTTTGGTGCTTCCGGCGGCGCACTTAAGGGCATGCCCGTACAAGAGAAGCTGGCGGGTCTTACTGGCTTGTCAGCGTTGGAGGCGTTGTCCATTGGTCAGTGGTCGCACAAGTTTAATATTTCAGGAGAAAAGCTCAACGTACAGTCTTTGAAGCTGAATGCCGGCGCGTATGACTTTACAATCAATGGCTCACAAGGCTTTGATGGGTCCCTCGATTATATACTGCGCGTTGAAATGCCAGAGTCAGCTGCCGATGCCATGGCCAATGCGCCCATTCAGGCTTCGCTGGGGGCGGTCTCTCAACTGGCAAATGTTGCTTTGGTTGATCCGCAGACAAAACGGATCACTCTGGATTTCCTGGCCGGCGGCACCTTTTTAGAGCCCCAGCTTTCTCTGGATGGCGAAATGCTGAAATCCCGTCTCAATGCCCGTGCATCTGCCCTTGCTGATGGCGCCCGCGCAGAAGCACAGGCCCGGCTCGATTCACTGGAAAATGCAGCCCGTGTGAAAGCGGAAGCCGAATTGGCAGAGCAAAAACGACTGCTTGAGGAGAAAGCAAAAGACGAAGCGAATAAACTGCTTGAAGGCGTTATAGGCGACAGTACCGGCATGGCCACGAACATAGACAGCCTGAAAGAAAAAGGTGGCGAAGTGCTGAAAGATCGACTAAAGGGCTTACTCAATCGGAAAAAGAAGAAGAATTAGGATTGGGCTTGATCCTTAGCTGGTAGAATAGTCTCCTTCTTATGGTAGTAGGACTGGCAAACGTTGTTGGATGTGTTGATGAGGGCGAGAAGTAAATAATGCCAACTTAAGCTAGTACTCTGTAAGCGAATATATTAAGTATAGGTGATTTGCAGTTCGAGAAGTACGAAGGGTTCGAGAAGTACGAAGGGTTCGAGAAGTACGATCAAACAGGATCTAGGATTATTTCGTACCCCTCGAACATGTCGTACCCCATGTACCCATGAACATCAATAAATGTGGTATTTTTTGTATCTGATTTCAGAATATCGATCAAGGATTGGTGATTTCAGAAGTATCCTACCTGGTTTCATAAGCTCTGGTAAAGATCATAAATCAAAAATCCTTGATCGATGTTCTGAAATCAAAAAAAGCAAACTCTACTGATACAGTATCAGCTTGCCAGGCTGCATCAAGAAATTAAAACAAGACAGCACCGATCCATCGTATTACAAGTGAATATTTCTTATCTTACGGACCAGGAAGCAAAAGAGGCCTTGCTGAACTGTTTTAAAACATCAGTGGTCTTCATTGCGTAGTTCCAGTAATATTCTGAACTTTCTAATGTAATGTGGTTTAAGCATCGATTTCGACATTATCACTGGTATTATTGCATACCATAGAAACGACATATGAGCGACCTGGGCACGGCAACAAAATTTGCGGTGCCTTTTTCATAGCACCTAGTTGAACGCAATTAAGGATTTACGATTGAAAGAGCACAAAAAAAAGACCGGTGGTAAGCAAAAGTCGCAGCAGAATCGTGCTGGGAAAGTCACAGGTAGAAAACCACCTTCGCGTAAAAAATCAGCTGATTCAACGGTGAGTACGGAGCAAGCTTCCGAAAAGAAGGCCCTCCCGGAAAATCCCTGGTCTGGGGAAAAAGTGCAGCGGATGGTTAAGAAATCCAGTGCTAAAGAATCAAAACCGTTAAGTGCTCCGCTCAGAAAAAAAACCGCCGGCGCCTCCTCCTGGAAATCGAAATCAAAAGATACAACAGCTCAAGCACCCGCTGTAAAAAATCCTCCGCCCCCCATCACCAAACCAGATCAGAGTGGGCTCACCCGACTGAATAAATACATTGCGCAGGCCGGCATTTGTGCACGGCGCAAAGCCGATGAGTTGATCAAGGATGGTCGCGTGAAGGTTAATGGTGTCGTGGTGACCGAAATGGGCATCAAAATAGCCCAGGGAGATGCGGTTGAGGTTAATGGCAACCTGATTAGTGCTGTGACGCATGATTACATCCTGATGCACAAGCCAACCAATATCATCACAAGCAATCAGGATGACCGGGAGCGAAGGATTGTGCTTGATTTGATTGAAGACGAAAAGCTCAAGAAAAAAGGACTATTCCCTGTAGGACGACTGGACAGAAACACAACAGGTGTCCTTTTGATTACGAACGATGGCGAACTGGCCCATCGGCTCATGCATCCGAAATATGAAATCCAGAAACTCTACATCGTTCGCACGAAAGAAAACGTGCAGCCACATGAGTTGGAAAAGCTGCAAATAGGCGTGGATATCAATGGAGAAACCTACCGAATGGATGAAGTAGCGTACATGAATTTGCCTAAACACAACGAGCTAGGCGTTAGCCTGCACGAAGGGAAAAACAGGCATATCAGGCGCATGATGGAATCGTTAGGTCATAAAGTAACCCGCCTTGAAAGGGTCCGCTATGCCGGACTTACCACCGAAGACGTGCGCCCGGGAAAGTGGCGCCGGCTTGATTCCGTCGAAATAAGAAGGCTGCGACGCCTCGTGAAACTCAGATAAATAAATGGAAGCTCGATTAAATTCCCAGGCCAACGGATCTGCCAAGAGCACCAAGATTCGCGGCTTTGGACTCACATACGATGACGTTTTACTTGTGCCGGGACACTCTGCTGTAATGCCCCGCCAGGTTGATACAAGCGCATTACTGACGAAGCGCATACGGTTAAATATTCCCCTGTTGTCAGCGGCAATGGATACCGTCACTGAATCAGAAATGGCTATTGCCATTGCGAGAGAGGGGGGCGTTGGTGTACTACACAAGAATATGTCCATGGAAGACCAGGCAGCACAGGTGCGTCGGGTTAAGCGATCTGAAAGCGGGATGATTCTGGATCCAATCACGCTGCATCCGGATGATAACGTGTTTAATGCGCGTGCGCTGATGGCGCGATATTCTATTGGCGGCATCCCCATGGTAGATGAGGATACAAGACTTGTAGGAATCGCTACGAATCGGGACCTCCGATTTGTATTGGATGGCAGTACTTTGCTTAAGGATGTGATGACAAGCGAGAACCTGATCATCGCACCGGAAGGCACAACGCTGGAAGAAGCTGAACAGATTTTACAGAAGTACAAAATAGAAAAGCTGCCCGTTATTGATCAAGATGGCCGTCTCCTTGGCTTGATAACATTCAAGGACATCGAGAAAAAACGGAAATTCCCGAATGCGTGCAAAGATGATCATGGTCGTCTTCGCGTAGGCGCGGCGGTTGGTGTAACAAACGATGTTATGCAGCGCATCGAACAGCTAACAGATGCCGGCGTCGACTTTGTGATTGTTGATACGGCACATGGACATTCTGCGGGTGTGCTTGAAGTTGTGCGCTCTGTAAAAGACGCATACCCTGCGTTAGATGTGATTGCCGGAAATGTTGCTACAGCCGAAGGCACACGTGCGCTTATAGACGCCGGCGCAGATGCTGTTAAAATTGGCATTGGTCCAGGTTCAATATGTACAACAAGGGTTGTTGCGGGCGTTGGTGTGCCACAGTTAACTGCCATTATGGATTGCGCAACAGAGGCGCAAGGAAGCGGAATACCCATCATCGCGGATGGAGGGATTAAACAAACTGGCGACATCCCGAAAGCGATTGCAGCCGGCGCTAATTGCATTATGATTGGTGGTTTGTTTGCTCGTGTTGAAGAGAGTCCGGGTGAAACGATTCTGTATGAAGGGCGGAAGTACAAGAGTTATCGGGGGATGGGAAGCATGAGTGCGATGCAGGCGGGTAGCAAGGATCGCTACTTTCAGGATGCCGAGGATGATATCAAGAAGCTTGTACCCGAAGGGATTGAAGGACGCGTACCTTATGGAGGCATGCTGAATGAAGTGGTCTACCAGATGATTGGTGGGTTGCGCGCGGCTATGGGCTATTGTGGATGCGCATCTCTTGGCGACATGTACGAGAAAGCGCAGTTTGTACGTATCAGTGCATCCGGGCTTAAAGAAAGCCACCCCCACGACGTGTTCATCACCAAAGAAGCCCCCAATTACAGCTCAAAGTAATCGCCGTTATTGCATGAGTAATATCAACAAAATCCAGGCGGCCATTAGGGAGGAAGGGGCCACTTCAGCCTTCGTTACATCCATAACCGACATTCGGTGGGCATGTGGATTTACTGGCTCAAATGGATTGCTGGTTGTTACGCCAGACACAGCTGCTCTCATTACTGATGGGAGATACATCACGCAAAGCAAAGAAGAAACGGAAGATGTTGAAATCTATATCGCATCAGGCCCATTGGTAGAATGCGTTAAGAACAAGAAGCTCTTACCGGATA
>JBGCEN010000288.1:0-4737 GCA_045106435.1 Rhodothermales bacterium | reverse complement strand
CGTTGCGCGCGTTGAGAACAACGTAGCACACATCGAGGGGGGGCATCAGTTAAAAAGCGCTCAGGTTATGAGCAGTGACCTGCGGGCAAGTGTTTCGCTGGTCCTGGCCGGCATGGTGGCAGAAGGCGAAACAGATGTACTACGCGTTTATCACCTGGATCGAGGCTACGAAAATCTCGAGCAAAAACTGCGCGCTGCCGGCATCAAAATACGACGCGAGCGCTATGACGAATGGGCACAACCAACACCGCCTGTTTCAGAAACCAGCTAACCCTTTCCTTATGAAGGATCAGGAATTGGCGCTCAGAAAGGCCATCATCCATCAAGCACAATGGATGAACAATACGGGTTTAAACCAGGGCACCTCAGGTAATATTTCAGTCAGGTTGGGTGATGAGATGCTCATCACGCCTTCAGCAATTCCATATAATGAGCTAACTCCACCAATGATTACATCCATGCCCCTGCATGGCGTGTATGGGTCGTGGAACGGGCCCCATAAGCCATCCACTGAGTGGCGATTTCATTTAGACATCTTGCGTGCGAGAGAGCATGTGAACGCTGTAGTACACACCCACTCGACGTATGCAACCGTACTGGCAATTGCCGGCAAGGAAATCCCTGCAGCCCACTACATGGTTGCTGCCTTTGGCGGCAACAATATTCGCTGCGCCCCCTATGCGAGATACGGCACAAAGGCTTTGTCTGACCATGCACTTAAGGCACTGGAAAACCGATTGGGCTGCCTGCTGGCAAATCACGGCATGATAACAGCCGGCCCTTCACTTGACAAAGCGATGTGGCTTGCCGTCGAACTCGAAACGCTGGCAAAACAGTATTACCTGGCGCTTTCGCTTGGGGATCTCGTCCTGCTATCTGACGCCGAGATCGAAGATACGCTTGCCGCCTTTTCCACCTATGGCGTAAAGCATTCGAAAAAACGCTAGCCCCAATCAAATATTCAGGTTTCTGAACACCCTGACACTGAACCGTGAACCCGAAACGCGGAACGCGCCACCATCTCTATTTTCGCAGCTGATTTCAGCGTTTCCGTGGCGCAAACCAGCCCCAAGACACGCTGTTGTCATATACCCTGCGTAAGTTTTTAAGGCAATAATCATGTATTATTACCGAAATAGCTTAATACAAACGGGACAAAGCACATGACCGAATTAGTCGACAACCAAAAGGTAACGCGGAGCTTCTGGATTATAAGCGGCCTCGCATTGGGATGGAATTTGATAGGCGTCGTATCCTATCTGGCCAGCGTTATGATCAGCCCTGAAGCACTTGAAACGCTAACAGAAGCAGAGCGAACACTCCACAACAGCACGCCGGCGTGGGCTACGGGCGCTTATGCGATTGCGGTATTTGCGGGTACGCTTGCCTCCATTGCGCTGCTACTAAAAAAGGCATGGGCCATACCCGTCTTTATTCTTTCCCTCGTGGGTATCCTTGTGCAAATGGGGCATGCGTTTTTCATGAGTGACATGTTAGCCATCCAGGGAGCCGGCGCAGCTGTTTTGCCGGTACTCATTATCATCGTTGCGGTATATCTGGTTTGGTATTCGAGCGAATCCAGAAAGAAAGGCTGGATTGCCTAGGCAGTTTTCGGTAATTAGTGCCCAGTCTTCCTCTTGAAAAGACTGAGCACTGATCACTGAAAACTGAAAACTGATCACTATAAATCAATCACTTCTTCCAAGACTTCCTTTGTTGTTTTGATGGTGGCGAACTCGCCTTTCAGGCTTGCGAGCGAAATGGCGTGCACCGTTTCTGCTTCATAAAGCCGGCCATCTATTCCTTTCAAATCAAAGGTGGCTGTTGCGTCGGAAACAACGGTGGTATCAAACCCAAGATTGCCGGCCATGCGCGCAGAGGCTGAAATGCAATGATTGGTCGTCAAGCCGATGATTACCAGTTTATTGTATCCGTTTACTCTCAGATACGCTTCCAAACCCGTTCCGATGAAAGCACTATTCACGTCTTTCTGAAAAACCATTTCACTAGTGAGGGGCAGCACTTCCTGCTTAATCGCATTTCCCGGCAGGCCCGGACGAAGCGGTGATTCAGGATTGGTTGACAAATGTTGAACATGAATCACAGGCATCTCTTCAGCCCTCCATACCTGAAGTAGACGGGCCATATTTTGCTCTGCATCTGGATTACATCGCCGGCCCCAATACGGTTCATCGAGCCCTTTCTGTACATCAATGATTAACAGGGCCGCGTTTTTTGCTATCATATTACACCCATTTAATGTCCAGGAGCCGGCAATCCATCGATGCTCCTTTTGTTTTTCTCGGCTCTGTATGCTTCGAGTTTTTCAGGCCCCATTGTATTTGCCCAGGTTGTCAATTGCGTCCGCCCTTCAACATGCGAATACACAGGAATACCAAACCCGCAGGAGTCTTGCGTACCAGTTATCTCTGCATGGAAAATCTGCCGGGCACCCGGAAGCAGCTCAAATTGATCAATCAGCTCATCCCATTCGCTCGATCCTGGAAGCAAGACTTTTGCGTGTCCATACAACCTCAGAATATTAGGTGCCCCTTCGAAACCGCAAAACATAAAAGTAATACGCCCATTCTGTGCAATGTGCGCTGCCGTTTCATTGCCACTGCCCGTCATGTCGAGATAGGCCACTTTATTGGCTGACAGAACACGAAAACAATCCAGTCCTTTGGGAGACAGGTTTATGCGTCCGTGTTCTTCATCCGGCGCTGTTGCCACAAAAAACATGTGCTGTTTCTTTATAAAGTCTTGCTGCTTCGATGTAATTCTGTCTTTTATTTTTCCCATCTAAAAAAGATATTGATGTTACGTTCTGTTTGCTTCCAATCCTTCTAAACAAGCTGGTATTATGTCTCTTCTCTATCCTTACCTCTCATTTCTCTGAAAAAATCATCTCGACTCAAAAGGGCCGTGGATTGCCACAACCACATCTTCTTCAGTCGAATCGTCAATAATGATTATTTGATATGTCGCGCCTCCAGGTGCCACGCGTACAACTACATGACCACCATCACTTTTTAGCTCATCAAGACCGACAACCACTTCTTTATTGGATGGATGCATATGGGTTGAAAATATGTCTCTTGGCCCGGGATATAAATACTTAGATTGTAACCGCTGGTAAACCATTGGGCTTGGATGGGCAGAATCCCACACTTGCACAAGCCATGCCCGAGGCCTCAACGTACTTACGAAATATTCGTTTTGCGAGTCGACATATCCGTGATGATTTAACGTGGCTATTTCAACCGGGCCAACCGCTTGCGCAACAGGTGTTTCTATGTCGTGCCACCCCGGCGCGCCCAAAGGTGGGATACCATACAAGTCACCTCCTGAGTAATAATCAAACTGCCCGTAACTCAGCCTGAAAGCTACGCTGCTGATGTTTTCTGTTGGGTAATCCTCCGGCTTCAAATCCTTAAGCGGTGGAAAATGAGCCCTGGCAACCTGTTCGACACCTGTCCAAACCTTGCCATTAGCCGCAATATTTTGGACACGAAAAGTTGGGTATTGATTTCTCTTGTGAACCAGCGTGATTTGATCGTGCCGGCCCGACAAAAAAGCGGCTGCCGTTAATTCATTGTGCTCTGTTTGCCATTCCAAAAAATTTCGATAGTTGACCATTTCCGGTGCATCTTGTACAAAAGGATAGTCATAATCCGGCCACCCATGATCCATCATGGTTTTGATCGGGATATGCTCTCCTACATACGTGATGCCTGTCAACTTATAGGGGCCCTTTTCTGAATCAACCGATCGACTGGAAATGCTGCCCATATGATCGCCGTGAAAATGTGAAAGCAGACCATAATCAATCACCGGATGCTCAGCGCCGGCCAATCGGCGTTTGATATATCTTGTAATCCACTCACCGGCCGTTCTGGAGCCATCAGGGCGTGGAGAAACATACCGAGGCAAGCGCCATGCCGGCCCGTCATCTGTTATTTCCCCGGCATCAAACAGCATCGTTGTCCCATCGGGAAACACGTAAAATGCAGCATCGCCCCGCCCTGTGCTAATGTGATGCAAGTCCAGATATCCAGGAGACCACTCCGGAAATTTTTCACCGGGCGTTTGCGCATACATGAGAGAGGCCCCGGAAAGAAGCCAAAGAAAAAGAAGCAAGCACGTTTTAAACATTCGACTGTTGGTTTTTCTTATAAAGATCTCACTTCGACCAAGAAATGTCCAATAAAGAACTCCTCAGTGCAAATTCAAAAATGCTGTAATCAAAAAAAATGTAACATAAGTAGCGTCAAATTATTCGCGCACAAATTGCATTCTCCATACGGTGAAAAGCAGAAAGCCTTTGCTAACGGTCAAAATCAGGCTTTAGATTCTGTTTAAATAAGCGATATTATATCTGTGAAAGTTATCAAGCAAATCCGAGACTACTGATTTGGAAAATTCAATACAAAGCGATGAAGCATTTCGTCTTCAAGCACAGATAAATGCACTGTACAAGTCACAAGCAGTGATTCAGTTTACACTTGATGGTAAGATTGTGTGGGCCAATGATAATTTCCTCTCTGTTATGGGCTATGATCTGGAGGAGATTAAAGGGCAGCATCACCGCATATTTGCGGATCCCGCCTATGCGCGTAGTGAGGAGTACAAGATATTCTGGACAGAGCTTGGCCAGGGACAATTTCACAGCGGTGAATTTAAGCGGTTTGCCAAAGGAGGTAAAGAGGTATGGATTCAGGCATCTTACAACCCCAT
>JBGCEN010000287.1:0-5447 GCA_045106435.1 Rhodothermales bacterium | reverse complement strand
TTTCTCCGATTATATAACACGCGTACTGGTGGGTAAACAGTGCGCCTGAGAGCACAGAGCAGGTAACGAGTACTCTGGCAGCGATGTTGATAGCGTTTGCTTCTTTTTGATTTCAGCATATCGATCAAGGATTTTTGATTTGTGATCTTTATCAAAGCGTATGAAAACAGCGAAAATACTTCTAAAATCACAACTCCTTGATCGATATGCTGAAATCAGATACAAAAATTACCGACGATTACTTCGCTGACAGCATATTAGTAAATAAGTAACCAGCCCCCTTTTCAATTCTCTTATGTTTGACCCCGAACGAGACGAGCATCATCTTATCCTGGCCTGTGCAAAACCGCAGGGGTATAAATCTGTAAGCGCCAAGGCTTTCGCTGGCAAATCTACCAGAAGCGAAACCTTTGATTGGCAATATGTGCTTCGCTTCATTTCGCGTCATAGAATTGCCCCTCTGCTCTACTACTTTTTAAGCAACAATCCTGAAATACACGTACCAGAAGAAATCTCTGCACGATTAAAAAAACACGCAAGCGAGCAGGCAGTAACCAACTTATTTCAGACCCAGGAGCTCATTCGTGTTTTAGCATTGTTTGAAGACGCCGGCCTCGAAGCCATGCCTTTTAAAGGGCCGGCACTTGGCCACTACCTGTATAATAATTTAGGTATCCGGCCTTTTGGTGACCTCGATATCCTGATCAGAAAAGAGGCATTTCCTCAGATAAAAACGATCCTTATGGCGAACGGCTACAATCCCTACCGGACCTTTACACCGGAAAAGGAGGCCGCTTTTATTGATACCCAGATGGGGTTTGAATTTGTACGGGAGGATGAGCAAAGCGTAATAGAAGTGCATTGGTCATTTTTGAATACGGTGCATGCCTTCAAGCTCTCAGAAGAAGATGTGTGGCGGGATCGCACGCAGCTTGATTTGTCAGGGAAGGAAGTAGACATCTTTTCGCCGGCGCACTTGCTCGTCTATCTGTGCGCACATGGATCCAAAAGTCTGTGGGCCCGCATGAGATGGATTTGCGATGTGGCTGAGCTCGTAACAAAACATCAAGACGAGCAATTCTGGAATACCGTACAAGAAGTTGCAACCCAAAGCAGAAGCAAACGCATGCTTCATACCGGCCTTCGACTGGCCAGCGAATTGCTCGACACTCCCCTGCCGAAGCCAATTGCCAAAGCAGTGAAATCTGATATTAAAGCAATTCTACTGGCAAATGAGGTCATTACCTCCTTTTTCGCCTCCAACGAGCCGGCAGACCAAGAGTTGAATCCTATCTCTTTTCACCTGAAAATGCAGGAACGATTCCGGGACAGACTCCCGTATTACAAACATATTTTTCAATTATGGTCTAAACCATCAACAAAAGATAAAGATTTTGTCGATTTGCCCCGATACCTAGGATTCCTGTACATCTTCGTCAAACCCATCAGGATGATGTTGAATCGTGGCAGATGAAAGGTTTATACCCCTTGTTATGGACTTTTTTTGGCGTTTGCTTAAAAACTGATCCCAAAAGCCCTATCCACGATGCGCTTAAACTACACACCTCCTGAACTGAAGAAGTACTAAATTAGTCGATCCTTATTTGTCCTCTCATAGAATGTCCATGGAATTGAGAAAAAAGTCACCATCAGCCCTGGCGCGTCGTATTGACCACACGGTTACTGTTTTAGGAGATAGCATGGTTCCAGACTATTGTCCTGGAGAAGTGTATCATTACATCCCAACTGATCATGTCTTCTATGATGGCATCTACGTCATCATGCTTGACGGATGTGAAATGGTAAAGCAGATGCAAAGACTACCTGGCGGCCAGCTTCGTGTATCGTGTCTAAACGATCGGTATGCTTCTTTCGAGGTTGACGAAACCAGCTCGTCTATTGAAGTACGAGGACACAGTCTGCATATGGCCGGCGGGCCCGATATTCTGTTCAGATCTCGTTAACGCGACAAATTCTATATAAAAATAGCGGGCCATGAATCCACCACTCACGGCCCGCATCCCCAGCTAGAGGCATTGCTTCTTATCATGAAACACTTACATTATACCTAAATAAAATTAGTAAATCAATAGTATTTTATTATTTTTTTAGCAGAATACAGATAACAACCTAATACATAACAACACCTTTAGCTAATCATAGCCTTAAAGTACGCCTCTGACTCTATATACATGGCTAGATGAAGCCTTGCATATCCAACCTTCAAGGTTATTAAATCTTTCTTCCTCTCCTCCATCCCCACGTTCATCAAGGTTGCTTGCCAACAGGAGACATTGATTCGATATCAACCTCCTTTTTCGGCTGGCAAACATTACACACTGACAAACATTACACAAAGGATCAAAACAGTTCCTCCTAGATTGTATCTTCCACTGCCAGATACATAACCCTAGTTGATCCATACATGACGAACAAGGAAATTGGAAAAATACTGAAAAGCACCGCCGCGATGATTGAACTTACAGGCGGTAATCCTTTTCGCTCGCGTGCTATGGCAAATGCAGCGCGAAATATTGAGCGTTCTGAAGATTCGATTGTTTCTCTCGCTGAAACGGACCAACTGAAATCCATCAAGGGTATTGGGAGTGGACTGGCGGATCAGATCAAGGAAGTAATTGAGACAGGGACATTTCAGGCAAGAGAGGACTTAATCGGTGCCATTCCCGCCGGCCTGATGGAAATCTTGCGCATAAAAGGCCTGGGTGCAAAGAAAGTACGTACGCTATGGCAGAAGCTGGGCATCACCACAATCAAAGAATTAGAGGAGATGGCCACTACGGGCCAGTTGGCATCTGTAGATGGTTTTGCTGAAAAAACCCAGCAAAACATACTACTGAACATCCAGCTCCTCAAGAAATATGTTAAACGCCGGCGATATGCAGACCTTTACAGGTTACTTGCGCCTGCAGTTGAGGCATTAAATGCCTTGCCAGATGTAACTGCCGCCTCTTTCACAGGCGAAGTCCGGCGCAAGTTAGAAACCATTGGTCATGCTGAAATCATCATTGCTGCTACTCCTTCTCCCGGCATTACAGATGCACTGAACGAATGGCTGGATGAGCCGGCGACAGAGGACACCGACGCAGGCTCACTATCTGGCACTGTAGCAGACGGTATTCCATTCAGCGCAATGTTTGTGGATGTGGATGCTTATGCAAAAACGCTGTTTAAGCGAACAGGGAATGATACACATGTATCATCTTTCATTGCCAAACATGGTGAACCAGCAGACGAAAAATCGGAAGAAGCCATCTACGAAAAGGCCGGCCTCGCTTTTGTCCCTCCCGAATTAAGAGAAGGTACAGATGAGCTTGAGCTGGCAGCCAGTCACCAATTGCCAGAATTACTCACAGCAGACAAGCTTCAGGGCACATTACACAACCACTCAACCTATAGCGATGGGGCCCATACGCTGCAAGAAATGTCCGATGCAGCCTTCGAGATGGGCCTTTCCTACTTCGGCATCTGCGATCACAGCCAGTCGCTTGTTATTGCGCATGGCCTTGCTCCCGAGCGTGTAGCTGATCAACAAGTTGAAATAGCAACAATTAACGCGAACTATGCAGCATCCAAAAGCCGGCCGTTTAAAGTCTTTAGTGGCATCGAAAGCGATATTTTGAATGACGGGTCGCTTGATTACACAGACGACATTCTTGCCAGTTTTGATTTTGTTGTAGGGAGCGTACACACGCGACTCAACATGCCGGAAGAAGAGGCCACGCAGCGTGTCTTGCGTGCTGTAGAAAATCCTTATACGTCTATCCTGGGCCACCCTACGGGCCGCATATTACTCGTGCGGGAGGGCTACAAACTAAATTACGATGTGATTCTGGCCGCGTGCGCCGCCAATAATGTGGCCATAGAACTTAATGCAAGCCCCTATCGTCTCGATCTTGATTGGCGATATATTCGTAAAGCTACAGCAATGGGTATCTTGATATCCATTAACCCGGATGCACATGCTATGGAAGGACTCAAGGATGTCTATTGGGGGACGGAAGTGGCGCGTAAAGGCTGGCTTACGGAGAAGCAGTGCCTAAACACAATGTCTCTTGATTCATTTGAAGCATGGATTGCCGAGCAAAAAAGTAAAAGGCCGGCGTAACGCTGAACTGGCTTTGTCTTTTTGACATAGCCTTGAATGTAGCACTGCAGAATATAGACGTGTTTTAATGTTATCCTTCGGTGTTCAAAATTCCTAGTTCGATATTCGATATTCCAGACTTTGTCTAAAAGACAAAGCCTAAACCGGGCAGTGAACCAAACAACCAGACATGGAGCGAATTTCTAACTCCTTCTTTTCACCTTCCGGGTCCAGAAAACAAAACCTTCAATCGGTTTCAGTTTCAGGCTCCTATATGGTTGCTGTGCTTGCTCTACTCATGTTAACCTTTGCGATTGCTGCCGGTTTTTTCTGGTACCTGTCTTACGGATTCGAGGACACCCCCGCCAAATCTGTTACGATCCAAAACATCTCCGCACCTGCTGATATTGCCTGGTATCCCAATGGCCTCGCCTCTATCAAAAGTAATGACCTAAACGCTTCTCTGGCTGCACTTGGGTATGCACACGCAGTAAAAAACCCCTGGCAGATGATGCTGTGGAGGCAAACAGCGTTAGGGAATTTGTCTGCATGGTTTGGCCCAAGTCTTCTAAAACTGGACCGTTTCAACAAACAACTCAGACTCGCCAAGATTTCGCAAGCTACCTACGAAAGTCTCTCAGAAAATGAACAAGAGTGGCTTATAGCCTATACCGCCGGCGTCAACAATGCCATCTCAGAACAGCACTTGTTGTCCCATAATGATTTTGCGTTCCTGGGTTCAGAAATTGCACAATGGGAGCCCTGGCATACCCTGGCACTCGAGCGCATGTTTGCCTGGCTTGCTACCAATTTCTCCAGCATTTCCGATCCAGCAGGGCCTGAACGAGATAACATCCTGAATGAGGTCATTGAATCGGATGAGTTCCTGCACAGGTTTTTGCAGGTCCATGACTTCCAGTACAGTTTCACCGGTACCTGGCATTCAACGGATGCACAGGAAACCGATTTTTTCTTCCAGCGATTTGTATATGGCGCATCTGCCCATACGATCGTGCAGGAGGTCAATTTCCAGTTGCAATCCCAACAAGAGGTGCTCGTTTCAACGATTCCGGGCACGTTCATTTTCTTATCCGGACACAGTCGCGATATGAACTGGGCTATTCTTCCAACAAGCACACTATCACTTGGCCAGCATCACATTACCCAGATTCCCAAAGTCTCTCATGAACGCATCACCAATCGGGATGGCACGGAAATTCTTGCTACGGTAAACCATTTCCCTGGATTACTCAATCTGGAATCAACGCTAGATATTGAGACAGATTCGTCGTATGCCCTGTACTGGAATGGCTTTACAGAAGGCACAGATTCTTTTGCATTC
>JBGCEN010000286.1:0-6116 GCA_045106435.1 Rhodothermales bacterium | reverse complement strand
CGCCGCGCATTTGCCGGGATATCCCCGCGCAAAAGTTTTTGCTCAACAGGGTGTTAAAAGTGGATAAAGCTGTATTCCGATTATACAACGGAGCAACGCGTCACAGCAGTACTTAAGATTCAGAACAATTTTAAATGCAATTGCCCTGACCTTTTTTAGAAATGAAGGCTGATAATTGTTTATATCCAAGTAAATTATTAAGCAATTGCTACACAATGGGCTATCAAAGGCACGTCATCGGAGTTAAAAAACTTAACAACAGTAGAGTTTTGCCATGGAGTGAGATTTAAAAATTCCCATCTTTCATTCTGTTATCTCTGTAAAACCATTGTGCGCGTTTGGCTAAACCCGTTGACCTCAATTCTACAGAAATACAAGCCATTGGCAAAGATGCCCTGGGCCGGCTTCCATTTAAAAACATAAAGCCCTGGCCCCAACTCATCATTTGATAAGACCTCAGCTTCGCGGCCCAGCGCATCGAATATCATGATACGCACTGATTGCGTTCCGCTTTCAAATAGCTCAACCTGAATGGTCGTTTCTTCCTGAAAGGGGTTTGGATAGTTCTGATGTAATTGAAAATAAGCTGCCGCTGGAATATGCAGTACAATTTGTTCAGCCTGAATAAAGCTGTCAGCCTGCGCCAGGCCGGCAATTGTGACTTCCGCGCCAACCTGCAACCATTGAAAAGGAATAACAACGTCCGAATCATTAACTATTACAGTTTCAGGACCAATACGAAAGGTAGTTCCGCTGACTGATATTTCGTTAGTGTTTATTTCGTTAATGACCCCGCCAACAACAGTAACGCTGCTGCCAGTTTCTAAGCCATCATCACCTGAACCGTCACCTCCTGAGCCGTCATCTCCAGATCCATCATCTCCTGAACCACCATCGCCTGAGCCACCATCGTCTGAACCATCTCCTCCTGAGTCATCGTCTCCAGAGCCATCATCGCCCGAACCATCGTCTCCAGAGCCATCGTCTCCAGAGCCATCGTCTCCAGAGCCATCGTCTCCAGAGCCATCATCACCAGAGCCATCATCGCCCGAACCATCATCACCGGAGCCATCATCACCAGAGCCATCATCACCAGAGCCATCATCGCCTGAACCATCGCCTCCTGAGTCATCATCGCCCGAACCATCATTGCCAGTGCCGTCGTCATCGCCTGAACCATCCCCCCCTGAACCGTCATCGACAGAGCCATCATCACCAGTACCGTCATCGCTGGAAATGACAATATTGATCTTCTGTCTGAATTCTCGTTCGTTGTTGTCTTCCAGTCTTGCCTCGACTTCCCAGTTTGTTGATGGGGTGTTCAACGTGTTAAGATCAAATTGTCCCGTAAAGATACCATTTGATGTATGCTGGAATTTTCTCTCAATCGTTTCGCCCCCTTGAAGTGGAGAAAGTTCAAGCCTGTTTTTGTCCAGATCGGCAGCATTAACATGCAGTGCGATCACTTTTACGTAAAGTATATCACGTTGCGTAAACTGCCGGTCTTCCGTCGAAAAATCTGCATGTTTTGAAAGCTGAACGGATGACTGCTGTGCAGAGGAATCCAATGGCATCACAAAAAGAGCCAGGCTAATACTTATTAGCAGTTGCCGAATAAAAGTGCTACGCATAATGATGGCTTTTTATCAAAGTTCTGTGGTGACGGCTGGGTAGCTTTTTAGTGAGTTATTAGTGGTTGGATTTTAGTGGTTAGTTTGTTAACTAACCTCAGTTCGGGATATGAAGAATATTAAAGACACAGAAAAAAGCCATTTCTAACGTCATCCAGAGCGAAGTCGAGGGATCCATAGAATTCATTGGGGGCATTAAATAGATTAAAAATTGCATGGACCCTTCAGGGTGACAAATAGAATGCACTGAGCCTATTTCCTAAAAGTTCTTATCCCGAATTGACGTTAACTAACACAAATTGAGTGCTTCCTCATTGTAATATGGGAGAGACTGTACTCAGAGACTGTACTCAGAATGACGTATTTGATGGCACCAATTTCATCCAGTCTGGGTTGGCTACGGGGCACCGTAGTTTTGCCGCCCAATGCCCAATGTCATTCCGATGGCAATCAGCGTCGTTCGATCTAGGTTTACATTTGCTCGCTCCAACGTATTTTGCACTACTCTATTTTGCTGCGTCCAGTTTTTCTGTACCGTCAGATTTAGTTGATGCCATTGCATAAAGGGGATGGTGCCGGTAAACAAAAGGGCCGTGCCCGCTTTGGATGCAACCGCGTTGATTTCTCTTGACATACCCAGATGCACCTTTCCTTTTTCGAAGAGACTTATGTGGGCGCGCATCCCCGCATGGGTTCGTGTCTCTGTTTCAAATCCGTTTTTTGACAGCAGCAACATCGGCTCAATCTTTAATTGTTCGATCACCGGAAAAAGGAGGCTGCCCTGCACAAGCCATTCGAATCGATCTTCGTTGCCAATGCCTACCGAGGTATTGAGTAGCGTGATGACTCCGCTTTTAAGCTCATATGCCTGTTCCACTGACACATTATCCTGGTAGAGGCTGTCTCCAAATGTGTGGTAGCCATATTGAAGGGCTGCGGTATACTGATTGAAGTTGGCTTTTCCACCAGCATACAAACTCTTCAGTTGCCTGTCGATGCCGGCCAGCACATACGCAGCCGGGTTGGCCCCATCTGAATATCTTGCCCAAATGGTCAGCCGGTCGTTTTTCCGAAAAGAGATTTCAGCGTGTACAAGATCCAGCGACCGTTCGAAGCGACCGACCGATTCACCGAATAAATTATTGAGTGCAGTCGACGTGCTCCTCGTACCGATTGAAGTAGAGACCTGAAGCCGGCGAGGCGACGTTGCTTGTGCAAACACTTCTGTTGGTATGCTAAACAGCAGCAGGTATGTAAAGATGAAGGTGGTTAATCGCATTTCATTTTCCCATTAAAGCGCGTAGGTCATAATCAGGCTTAAAGCATTTGCCTCATAGAGTTTTTCCGGGTCATTGGAGCCACGCGTTTCAAATTCGTATGCCACTTCCATAGAAACGCCTCGGCTAAAATCGCGCGACCAGCTTAACCCTACACTGAGCCGGTTATCCAGTCGCAGGTAATCCTCATCTTCAATTTCAACAAATCTGGCTGTGTAAGATTTTCGTCTGTGTTTAACACCGACCTCAAACTGGTTTTTGTTCAAGATTTCAGGTGTTCTATAATCCACAGTAAAGGTCCATCTTTTGTAATTCCCCCGAAGCTCTTCTTCCTTGTTGAATTCATAGCGCGCGCCACTTTCAAAACGTTCACCATCAGAATTTGAGCGCTCGAAGTTGATACCTACATTGGGTTTAAAATCCTTGGCACCCGGTTGGTCAGGGAATCGCTTCACTCTATACGTGCCGTATACCTGAAGTCTGTGCCGGCGGGAAAAACGATATTCCACCTCTTGCACGATCTGGAATTGATTAGACACATCACGGTCTTCTGAACTTCCTTTCAACGACAACTCTACTGAAGTCTTTGCATGAAGCGCATCGCTTATTCTAGGTTCAAGCGCGCCACGAAACGAATTACTCACACGATCCCACCGTTCAGTATTGGAATACGCATGCCTTGCCACAAGATACTCTAGCGTAATCAGCGGATCAGTCGCACTGCTCCTGAACTGAACCTGTAGCGCCGGCACCATACCGTAGGATTGCACCGCTTCGAAATCTTCGTCGTGATCGATGTTGTCTTCATAGATATTGGCGAACTGTAACTCAGCAGAAACGTGTTGCCTTAAAAAAGAATCGAAAGAAACACCTGTAGATGTATTCTCTAGCCCTTCCTCTTCAACATCTGAATTCAGGACAGCGTCCGGCTCAACATCATCAGGAGGTGCATCAGTCTCTTCAGACAGTTTTAGTTCTTCTACCTGTGTTATCTCTTGAGCATCCTGTTGATCACCATCTTTTTGTGCCACCATTTGGCCTTCTTTTTCCAGTGCCTCTTTTACAGACGTTGCTGGAAGCCACTCGGCTCGGGATAACAATTCAAAGTCAGCTTTTAGCACAAGCAACCATGCATCAAAGGGCAAGAAAACCCGCAATGTTTTTTTTGCGGCATTCGCTTCTTTTCTGGATCCATACTGGCCAAATATCACGCGATAATAGGTCTGTCCATCAACAGCCGCTTTAATGATGTCGCCGGTGAAGCCTTGCTCACGGAATCCTAATTGTTGGACCAATGCCTGTTGGTAACTGGTCGATGAAAATGTAACCCAGGTATATTCACCCGGCTGAATTTCGTTGATGGACTCAGAAAGCCTGTTGTCTGCTATCTGATGTGCCTGCGCAATCACGTGACTGACTCCCCCCAGCAGGAAGACAATAGCCAGGCAGATAATGAACAGGCAGATATATCCAGTTTTTTTGGCAAGAGCATTAATTATCATCGTATTAATCAACCAGATTTGTCGAGTTGGCTAAAGGAGACTTTGCTTGACTGGCCAGCCTCCATTCACAAAGGCTTAGTATGTCTTCTGTAAATGGCCGGCGATCTTCGAACAGCGTACTAATTTGTATATGTCGGGCCAGTGCAAGGGTGGTATACACGTGAATGGGTAGCCGTACTTGATCGCCCGATAACGCTACAAAAGCATCTTCAAATGCCTGATAACTATCAACGAAAGCATCGGGATCACCTTCTTTTCTCAGGCCGTATTCCATGATGTGTGCAATAAAATTGCCGGCATCCAACGATGGATCCCCCATACAATAGAGGTCCAGATCAAGTAGATAAATTCCATTGTCCGCAACAAGCAGATTGTCTGGATAAAAGTCCCGATGAATTGGCTGAGGATGTACATGAGGAATCTCTTGTGCCAGGGATTCACAGGCTGCCAATACCTCCAGAATTCGTCGCTCCCATGCAGGAGAGGAAGCGATTACCTGAGCCAATCGTTTTTCCAGAATACCCAGTTCATCCTGTAAGGTATGGGTTCGCTCAACTGCCGGTCCCTGTGTATTCAATTTGTGCAGCACGTGTGCCATGTTACTCGCTAAAGGCGCTGCAACGGCTCCGCTCAGGTAATGGGTTGCCGTGTAGCCTTCTATTTTCCGCTGCAACCACATGTTATACCCAGGGACTATACCCAGGGGCTCTGGTACATACATGCCGTCTTCCGAGCGCGTGTTAAACCTATCCTCCCACAAGGTGCGCGTGAGGTCAAAAGTCGCCCGATCCATTTTCTTCCGACGCGCTTTACCCAGCACATGGAGCAGTTCATCTTTACCCAAAGGATTGCGCAGTGGGATCGCGTATTCGATCAGGCATCGGCGGCCAACCTTGTGCCGGCGCAAATGCACCCGACTTATCTTATCAATAGAGGCATCAGGGTAGCGTGTTTTTATCGATCTCGAAATGGCAGGTACTGCCGCCACTGGATCCAACGCATCTTTCAGGAATGGCAGGGCTTCATCCTGGTTGAATTTCAATCTTTTGGGAAGTCCTTCTTTCGTCTCATTTATGGGTGACGACAGATAGATCTTTGATGATTCTGCATGTACAAGAACCCGCTGAACTTTGTCTAGCAACAGCGTTGTTTGAGCCGGCCAGTTTTCTTCTCTAAACCGAAAAGGATGGGGTAACAGTTTGAACAGATTGGCTGCATAAAAGAGATCTACACGCCGGCTATTTATGGATTGACCTGCAGCACTGTACCCTGCCAAAAGCGCCTCTTGGTATTCTTGGATCAGGTGTTCAGGCAAGTTATACCTCAAGCGGTCCCGTTCCAGGTGCGCAAAGAAATTACCCAGATCAGACATCGGGTCATCAAATGCGCTCTCGTCAAAATCTAAAATACCCACATGGTCTCCGTCCAGCAGAATTTGCTTGGCATAGAAGTCTCCATGAGTGGCTTTATAAACGCCGGAGCCTTCTAACAACAAGTAGTTAATCCGGCGAGCCGTTTGCTTTATTTGCAGGCTGAGTGCTGGATACAAAAACGAGACTTGCTTTGCTACAGATTCAATGTGATCTGCTTGCATTTCAGCGCTGTTTGCGGGCAAGCGATCAGCACGTTGCGCGTGAATATGCGCCAGCGCTTGTCCCACTGGAACGACGACATGTGCCGCTTGTGTGCCGGAACGAAGCAGATCG
>JBGCEN010000285.1:0-6365 GCA_045106435.1 Rhodothermales bacterium | reverse complement strand
ATTGTTAAATGTTGATTTCTTAACATTTAGGAAATATGCTGCTGCTGTATTAGAGCTTCTGTATCGCCGGCTTTTTTAAGCACCCTGTTACCGATGCAAGTAAGATTGAAAATGTGAAATGTAGAATTTGCAATTGTTTTTGGCACGCGTTTGATTTTGAATGGCCAAGGAGTTTCTTGAACCACTTCGAAAGTCGACATTCCTTGATCAGTGTTCGATGTTCGAGACGTTGTCTATTTTGGCAAGGCTGATCTTAGAACCTGTTGAGATTTGAGGTTCGCAATTGAGAGAGATGAGATTTTGAGTGATTTTGGATACGACCTTTTGAGCGCATAGCAGCGTTACGTGTGAAAAAAGCGGATTCAAAAGCACCAAAAGATCGCTCACTCAATGTGAAGATTAAATCTCATCAGGTTCTTAGCTCGACTTTATCCATTTTGCATACCCTTTTGAATAAACTTTTGCGCGGGGATATCCCGCCAAATGCGCGGCGTTGTGCGGGGGCCTTTTATCGCCAATCGCGCTATCCGTACCCAGGGACACTTATTGCAGCGACACCTTTTAGAACCTGTCTACGATCTATGGCCGAGGTGCATTGTGCGCCCTTTTTGCCCATATCTGCGTTCCTTTTTGGGCCCGATGCGCTGGATCGAACACAAAAAGCGCCTTGATTTGAACAAAAATTGCTGCAAATGCAATCTCGGCCATAGATCGTAGACAGGTTCTTAGTTATCGATATCGTATCCAGCCGATTTATAGATTCCATTGACAACGGCCAGGCTTCTTCTGCCTTCGATACCATCAATAGCCGGCGGACGATCTTCTTTGATGGCCAGTAGCAGTTCTCTTATAATGGCCGTATGACCAGTTGCTTTGATGCCACGGGGGTCACTACTTGACCCGCTTTCTGGTGTGTTGCCTAGTGGGGGTGGTGTTACTGTTTGCAAAGACTTGTCCTTTAAATGCCATCTAATTAGACTTTCTCCCTCGACCTGTATGCTGCCGTTGGTGCCGTAAAGCTCTAGTCGATGAGGCGCGCCATCTCCCACGGTTGTTGTTGCTGTAATCGTCGCTAGTGCGCCGTTGTCAAACTTTAAAGTAGCTGCCAACACATCTTCCACTTCGATATCTCGGTGCAAGGTGCCGGCTTGTGCCTGAATGGCTACGGGGTCGCCCATATACCATGTGAGCAAATCAACGATGTGGATGCCCTGATTCATCAAAACGCCACCGCCATCAAGTCCCCATGTACCGCGCCATGACGCCAGGTCGTAGTAAGATTGCCCCCTGAAATAGGGGAGCACTACCGAGCCAAGGGTAAGGTCACCCAGATCGCCTCCTGTTAGGGCTTGTTTGATTTGAATAAACAGCGGTTCTGTGCGTCGTTGGAAAGCCACAGCAATGCGCACATCATTTGCATTTGCAGCAGCAATCATGGCATCAGCATCCGAAAGAGAAAGCGCCAGGGGTTTTTCGATAACCATGTGCTTGCCGGCATTTGCGCAGGCAATGGCTTGCGCTGCATGTTGTCCGCTGGGGGTACAAATACAGATCACATCGATCTCTTTATCTGAAAGCGCATCATCAAAAGAAATACAGCGAACACCAAACTGATTCGATATGGCCTCGAATTTAGACGGCTCATAGTGAATTATTGCACTTAAGTGAGCCCCGATATCTTTATTCGACTCAACGGCAGTTTTATGATATTCGGCGACAATACCGGCGCCTAGTATTGCAAAATTCATGGTGAATCTATCAGATAAATAGTAGTTTCTGAGGCGAACCGAATGCTCGGTTTTGAATTATAAGAGATTCCGCCAATATAGAAAAAAATACGCCTTCCAGAAGCGCTTAACTGGCTTCTAGGCAATAGCATTACATGCTAATATAAAGTTATGGGGATAACTGAGTACACAAGATTGAGCAAGATGCAGCGCCGGCTGGTGAGCGTGCTTATTGGTGGATATGCTGTGCTATTGCTAAATAGTTTACTGCTCCTGCTTTTTGAGTCCTCTACAGCGGGCCTATACATGACCATGGTCCTGCTGCACGTCGGCCTGGGCATATTGCTGGTTGTACCCGTGGTGGCTTTCCTCGTTGCGCATGTTAAAGCGATGCCGCGTAAGGAGAATCCAACTGCCGCTTGGCTTGGATTGGGGACGTCTGTATCTCTTTGGACGTTGTTGCTGACTGGTTTGAGCATCACGATCTGGGGATCTGCGATTGCCGGGGGATGGCTCCTCATTACGCATATCATTACAGCTGTCACGTCTATTCTTGCATTTATTGTACACGTGTCGCTCAAATATGGGGTTAAATACCATTTCCTTGAATGGGGCCACACATGGAAGCAGGGTGGGAGCAAGTTCACGAAGCACCCGCTTTCTGTTACTGTACTGACGGGGGTGTTGTTATCTGCTATTATTGCTTCTTTTCCTTTGCTCGGGACTTCGTCGAAAGTCTATGTAGAAAGCGAGTCCACTACAGATTTACTATTGTCTCAGTCGGTGCTCGCACACGACGGCTTTCTGGATGACATGGATCTGGGTAGATCTGATTCTTGCGGGGAGGCTGGTTGCCATCCGGATGTGTATGCGCAGTGGCAGGAGTCGGTGCACAAGTTTTCATCGTTTAATAATCAATGGTACCGCAAGTCGATTGAGGTATTGGCTGAGCGAAAAGGAAATGAGCCGGCGGCCTTTTGTGCTTCTTGCCACGATCCGCAGGTGCTCTTTACCGGCCGGCTTACGGCTGACAAGCCGATTGATATGGATCACTGGACGGGACAAGAGGGCTTGACATGTCTTTCCTGCCACGCCATTGAAGGGCTGCGAGATGTCAAAGGCAATGGGCGCTACGTAATTGCGAAACCAGATGAGTATCCATTTGCACGTGCAGAAGATGGAATTGGCAAATGGCTGCACACCAAGCTGATTAAAACAAAGCCTGAAGCACATCGGAGTGCAATGCTTAAGCCTGTGCATCTTACCGATGAATTCTGTGGGTCTTGCCACAAGGTTGGCTTCAATCCAGAAGTGAACCATTATAAATGGAAGCGGGCACAAAATCAGTATGATAGCTGGCATGCCAGCGGTGTATCGGGAAATACAGTTCGATCATTCTACCTCCCCCCAGAACCAGTCTCATGCGCAAGCTGTCATATGCCGCTTGTGCCGTCAGATGACATGGGGAATGATGGCGGCCTAATCAAAAGCCATCGTTTTGCCTCTGCAAATACAGCTGTGCCCTTTGTAAATGGTCATGGAGATCAGGCAGCAGCCGTGAAGCAGGCTTTACAAGATTCTATTGTGACGGTAGACCTGTTTCGGGTGCAAGTGAATGGGGTTGCGTACGGGCCGGAAGATGACATGCCGGTACTGCGCGGGGGAGACGATGTGGCTATTACTGCGGTTGTGCGCAACCGTAAAGTAGGACACCGTTTTCCCGCTGGCACAAATGATTCTAACGAGATCTGGTTGCAGTTGATCACCAGAGATGAGGCCGGCAATCCGGTACTCGTTTCAGGCATGAGGGATGCTGCCGGGCGTGTAGATTCCTCAGCGCATTTCTTTGGCGCTGTGTTGGTGGATCAGGCGAGTCAGGAAATAAGCCGGCGTAATGCCCAGGATTGGATGGCGACCATCTACGCGAATGTAATCAACCCAGGCACAGCGCGTACCGTGCATTACGATTTTACAGTACCTGCCGGCACATCTATTCGTACGATAGACCTTGCGTTACAGCACAGGAAGTTTAAGTGGTTTTACAACGAGTTCAGCTTCAGAGGGCGTCTGGTGCCTGATCAGCCGGATTCATTAAAGCGTATTGAAGTTGACCTTCGGGAATTTGAACTAGGCCCTGGAGACGCGCCGGATATTCCCATAACCACAATAGCAAAGGTACGTCGCAGTGCCGGCGATCCGTATGTGGCGAGCCGGCCGTTGTGGGAGCGGTGGAATGACTTCGGGATTGGCTTGTTGCTTGAAGGCGATACAAAAGAATCCATTCGTGCTTTTGAACAAGTAGCAGCCATGGAAGGGAATCCGGTTGAAGGCTACATCAATCAGGCGCGTGTATTGCTGGAAGAAGGCCAGATAGACCGCGCTGAAGAAGTGCTGGCTGAAGCGAAGAAAGTAAATCCTGGCTACTTGAAAACGGTTTACTTTGAGGGACAAGTGCACAAAGCAAATGCAGATTATGCTGATGCGCTGGCCGCCTGGGAACGCGTTGTTGCAGTGTATCCAAGCGATCGTGTGCTTTTACTTGATATCGCCCGCATTCACTACCTCAATGGTGATTACGAGTCGATGCTCCCATGGCTTGATAAAGTGCTGGAAATTGATCCTGAGCACATTGGCGCATTGTATAACCGAATGCTCGCCGTTGGAGCCCTTGGCATGGATGATGAGTTGGAGGAAGCACGCCGGCTATATCTGTACCACAAAGACAACGAAGACGAGTTTACCGTAACTGCGCAATACAAGAAAAGCCACCCGATGGCTAATCGTGAAGCGCAATCGATTCATATTCATGAATTGAAACGCTTCGTCGAGGTTCATCAGGCTTCGGCTGTGAGTGACTAATTCTTAGACTACAAGAAACGGCTAATCAGATCGTCATCTTGAGCGCAGTCGAAAGATCTATCGGAGTACAATGAATCAGGATTAGCCAATTAGCTGAAACTCTGTACTGTGCTTCGCGAGATCCTTCGACAGGCCTCAGGATGACGATCTGGTTAGTCGGCATTAACCTGTAGTGAACTACGCACAAGCAGATTCAATCACGCGTGTCATGCTGAGCAAAGCGAAGTATCTTTGCGAAGCGCAACCGTCTAATAATGCCTGGATTTAGTGGTTAAAACAGGATTCCCCAATCAAGTCGAGGACAGGCTCCACGTAATTTCAGGATGCCATGGTCCATCGTTTTAACGCTGTTCGCATCCCGTTAAACAATATCAATCAACATGAACGATTCAAATGAATGGCCCAGCCTACCGCTGGATGCGTGGCAGGATACGTACGAAACACTGCACCTTTGGAGTCAGATTGTGGGAAAGATCAGACTTACGCTGATGCCGTGGGTGAATCATTCATGGCACGTTCCGTTGTATGTCACCGTTCGGGGGCTCACGACGTCGTCCATTCCATACAAAGCCGGCGCGTTTGAAATCGAGTTTGATTTTCATGCGCATACGTTAACGATTAGTACAACCCAGGGCGCGCGCCGTTCTTTTGCCCTGGAGCCAATGTCAGTTGCAGCGTTTTATCAGAAAATCATGCAGGCGCTCAACGAGCTTGACATAGACGTTTCTATTTGGCCCATGCCCGTCGAGATTCCCGGTCCAGTTAAAATATTTCCCGAAGATGAAGATCACAGATCTTATGATAAAAAGTCAGTAGCGCAGTTTTGGCGTGCACTGCAACACATCCACCGTGTATTCACTACGTTTCGCGCCGGCTTTAAAGGGAAGGTGAGCCCGGTACATTTCTTCTGGGGCGCCTTCGATCTCGCGGTGACTCGATTTTCTGGCAATACCGCACCCAAACATCCAGGCGGTGCGCCCAATCTGGCCAACTGGGTTATGGAAGAAGCTTATTCGCACGAAGTATCCAGCGCCGGCTTTTGGCCCGGTGCCGGATTGGGGGAAGCGGCTTTCTACGCATATGCCTACCCGGAGCCGGCTGGTTTTAAAGAATATGCTGTACTGCCAGAAGCTGCGTATTACAGCAAGGAGATGGGCGAGTTTTTACTGCCGTATGAAGCCGTACGGACAGCTGAAAATCCAGATGCAGCGCTGCTTGCGTTTTTGCAGAGCACTTATGAGGCCGCGGCAAATCTGGCTGGATGGGATCGTGCGGAGTTGGAGGGGAAGTAGTTGTTATTGTAAATCAGGGATTGGAATACAGTATTCCATTTCGAATCAACTTTTTAACCTCGTTATCTTCAACTAGATTGAGGATCCATGTGAGTAGAAGATTGCCGGTCAGCCGGCGAAGTGCTAAAAAAACTTTACAGCGAGCTTGCTGAGGCGTACTTTGGTATAATTGGCATCCATCAAAATCGCCACTACCATGAGAAAACGTCTGGGAATTGTCTTTATCATCGCTCTTGTGCCCATCTTGCTGGCCGTTTTTGCGCGCCCGACGCAGGAGGACACGTACTGGTTGCATTCATTTGAACACAAGCAACTTTCTACCGAATTTTACTGTGAGGGGGCGACCTTTGGTGATATTTCGGGAGATGGGCAGAAAGACCTGGTCGCCGGTCCTTTTTGGTATGAAGGCCCTGATTTTGAAACAAAACACACGTTCTACGAGCCGGAGGCCTATTCGATTGAAGGCTATTCTCTCTGTTTCCTGTCT
>JBGCEN010000284.1:0-27432 GCA_045106435.1 Rhodothermales bacterium | reverse complement strand
ATCACTACAGGTTTTTTCGCCGGCTACTGCATCAAGCTCAGCAATCACAACTGCCGCCCCTTCTGCAGCAAACCGCAACGCCGTTGCCCGTCCAATACCTCGCCCGCCTCCCGTGATGATTGCTACGCGATCTTTCAGTTTGATCATTGTAAGTTATAAGTTTTCAGTTGACAGTTTTCAGCTGGTTGTTGTTAGTACATAGTCTTAGAAAAAGCGAACCTATTCAGAAACTGAGTACTGACAACTGATCACTGAAGACTTTAAAAATACCTCTCCCTGAACGCTGGGGCACGTTTGACAAAATCCTCTATGGCACCAGGATTCCGAACGGCATCTTTGTTCATGTTTTTAGATACATCCATACCAAGGAGGATTTTTTTGACGGGGACTTCCATCTTCTTGCCGCTCAAGGTATACGGAATATCCTTTACCTGCTCGATAAAATCAGGCACGTGTCTGGGCGAGCACTGCTTTCGGATGCTGGTTTGGATCAAGTTGGTCAGCGCTTCATCAAGCTGAACGCCGGGTGACAGCACAATAAACAACGGCATGACATCGTCTCCGCCGGCTTTCTCCAGGTTCAACACCATGCCATCTTGAACGGCTGCAATGCCATCCAGCACGGCATAGATTTCTGCTGTGCCAATGCGTATACCTTTACGATTGAGCGTAGCATCCGAGCGCCCCTGAATAATGAGCGAGCCGTTTTCGAATAGCTGAATCCAGTCGCCGTGCCGCCATTTGCCGGGGTAGTGATCAAAATAGCTCTGGAGATATCGTGTATCGTTCTCATCATTCCAGAAATAGATTGGCATCGAGGGCATGGGCTCCTCAACGACCATCTCCCCCAGACTGCCAACAATCGGTGTCCCATCTTCTGAATATGCCTGCATGGCGCATCCCAATCCTCTGCACTGAATCGCGCCTTTATAAACCGGCTCAGTTGGACATCCGCCTACAAACGCTGTACAGATATCGGTACCACCGCTCATTGAACAGAGCCATACATCATTTGAAACAGATGCATAAACCCAGTCAAATACCTCCGCCGGCAAAGGCGCGCCCGTAGATCCAATGGACCTGAGTGTACTCAAGTTGAACTGTGCCCCAGGGGTTAAGCCTTGCTTCATACAGGCCGTCAGATAAGGCGCGCTGGTCCCAAAGTGATGGATGGGGAGAGATTCGCTCAGCGACCACAATGCGTTTAGATCTGGCCGCGCCGGGCTGCCATCAAAAAGTACAGGTGTTGCACCAACAAGCATGCTGGCTTGCAGGAAATTCCACATCATCCAGCCCGTCGTTGTAAACCAGAAGAAGTTCTCCCCTTTGTGTACATCGTTGTGAAACGTCAGATACTTCAGATGCTCCAGCAACACGCCGCCATGTGAGTGCGTGATGGCCTTGGGCCGGCCTGTTGTGCCCGAGGAATACAATACCCAAATCGGGTGATCAAACGGTACGGGCGTAAATTGAACGGCTTGCGGCGATGATTCAGTGGCCAGCATTTCGTCCCACAATATCGCCGATTCAAAAGCAGCTTGCGCGTTTAGATACGGAATCAGCAGGATGTCTTGAATGGATTCAATTTCATTTACAATCTGGCCTACTTCTTTGAGTCGATCAAAGGGCTTGCCGTTATACTGATAGCCATCTGCCGCTATAAAAAAGGTGGGCTCAATCTGCGAAAAACGATCTATGACTGTATTGACGCCAAAATCAGGAGAACAGCAAGACCAGATTGCGCCAATCGAGTTTACTGCCAAAAAGGCGACAATGGCCTCAGGAATATTAGGCAGATACGCAGCTACCCGATCTCCTTTTGTTACACCTTTTGATAGCAGATATTGCTGTAATGTATAAACCTGCGCTTCGAGCGTCTGCCAACTGATCTCGATTGCCGGCTGCCGTTCTGTCTGAATATTTTCTGACCGAAATATCAACGCCGGCTGCGCATCGTTTTTATGACGGAAAATATGCTCCGCGTAATTCAGCGTTGCCCCTTCAAACCACTGGACGTGCGGCATTTCATCGCCAGTCAGCACCTGGGTATAGGGCGAATGCGATATGATATCGAAGTACTCCCAGATACAGGCCCAAAACTCAGCCACGTCTTTGACAGACCAATCCCATAAAGCCGCATAGTTTTCAAAACTATAGCCACGGGTTTCCTTTAGCCAGACTTCAAATTTCTTCAAATTCGAATTGGCGATAAACGCTTCAGAGGGTTGCCAAAGTATTTCTTGTTGATTCATGAACCTGCGTCCTCAAGCAAGAGTAATGTTTTCAGTGCGCTTTCTGCATCTCCAGCCAAAATCAGATCCTGAGCATACCGGTGTATGTTCTCTGCACGAGAGTCTTGATTCGAATGATACGCATCAAAGATATTAGCAACAGCCGGCACCTCTCGCATGGCCTTAATTTCCTCCGAAGAGGGCAGTTGTTCCAAATTCCCCAGCCGGCCCAGGTTGTTGCCGGTCAATACGGCACTGTTTCTTACTGCATCTGGCAATTGATCAACACCAATACCCTGTGTCCGCAACGGCTTTGGGATTTCGAACAAGGCCTCTCCGCTTGCACGGCAATACCAGCTCCCCCCCATCCGCCCCACCATGTCGAGCTTCTCCGTATCCAGTTTGCCTGCTTCGTCGAGATATGCGTCATTCAGATGAATCATCACCACACGGCTGACAATCAGGTTGCCGGCACCTCCCTCATCTCCCAATTCGATGATGTTGTCCACAACACACTCAAAGGACACCGGCGACTCGCCAACGCGCGGCGGCTTTACCTTCTCAGATGCAACCTGCGTAAATCCAGCTTTTACAAACTCGTTTGTCCCCCTGGGATACTCCGTGCTTGCCAGCGACATCTGCTCAACCATTGGATGATTGACAACACTGATGACGGTCTCGGGCACTTCAAGCAGGTTCTCGAATGTGTGCTTGGTTGTGTTGTTGGTCCCCCGCCGCGCCGGCGAGAACACCATAATGGGTGGATTGGCACTGAATACATTGAAGAAACTAAACGGGCTCAGATTTACCGCACCGTCCTTATCCACAGTACTTGCAAATGCGATCGGACGAGGTGCTACAGCTGCCAGCAAATATCCGTGCATTTCCTGCGTTGATATCGATGCCGGGTCAATCGTTTTTGTCATATTTGTGCTAAAAAAACGTGAGATCGGGATAAGGAATGCTTAATAATCCACGAGAAGGTCATGTTAATACGTCATCCTGAATGAAGTGAGGAGCCTGCCCTCAACTTGATTAGGGGATCCATAAAATTCATTGGTCCATCTCAACTTTTCCAGCCTTGCATGGATCCCTCGACTTCGCTCAGGATGACGTTGAGAATGGCCTCTTTCCTCACCTTTTGAGTACTTCTTATTCCGAACTCACGTTAAAAATAGTGACATAGGATAAGAATCTATTGAAATCATGAAAGATGATAGTAACATGCCGGGTTTTCACACAAGAAACGCTAATCCTTGAACCCAAAACCCGGAACGAGTGACAGATAATCCTTATCTGTCACTGAACCTAATCGTGGTGCAACCACGATTTGTAGTACTTGCCATCATCGATAGCCAATGCCTGTTCCGTGATCATCAACGGCTTGAAGGTATCAATCATAACCGCCAGCTCTTCCGTTTTCGTTTTGCCAATGCTCCGCTCATAGGCACCCGGGTGCGGTCCATGCGGAATGCCGCCGGGATGCAGCGTCATGTGCCCTTTTTCGATATCATTCCTGCTCATAAAGTCACCGTCCACATAATAAATCATCTCATCAGAATCGATATTGGAGTGGTTATAAGGTGCAGGAATTGCTTGAGGATGATAATCATAAAGGCGCGGGCAAAAAGAGCAGATCACAAAGGCGCTTGTCTCAAACGTTTGATGTACCGGAGGCGGCTGGTGCACCCTGCCCGTAATGGGCTCGAAGTTATGAATGGAGAATCCATACGGAAAGTTGTAACCATCCCAGCCAATTACATCAAACGGATGAGAAGCGTATACCAACTCATGCAGGTGTCCCTGTTTTTTGATTTTCATCACAAACTCGCCTTCCTCATCATGTGTCTGTAAATCACGGGGCAAGATGTAATCCCTTTCACAAAAAGGAGAATGCTCGAGCAACTGTCCAAACCAGTTCCTGTACCGTTTGGGCGTATAAATGGGGTGAAAAGACTCTGCATATAAAAGGCGATTATCGGACGTATCAAACTCCATCTGATAAATCATGCCCCTTGGGATGATCAGGTAGTCACCATACTCGAACGGAATATTCCCCATCATCGTCTTGAGCCGGCCCGTGCCCTGATGCACAAAAATCATCTCATCAGCATCGGCATTTTTATAAAAGTACGATTCCATTGAATGGCGCGGTGCAGCGAGGCCGATATGGATATCGCTGTTTACCATCAGCGGAATACGGCTCTCGAGAAAATCATCTGCCGGCGCAACGCCAAAGCCTTTTAACAAGCGAGCCGTCAGGTTCTTTTCTACGGCGAGCTTGGGCGACACGTCAATGGAGCCGGCTATTTCGCGCACCTGGGTGGGACGGTGGACGTGGTACATCAGAGACGACATCCCATCAAATCCTATGGTCCCAAATAATTGCTCGTTGTACAGACTGCCATTGGGCTGCCGGAATTGCGTATGCCGCTTGGCAGGTACAGATCCTAATCTATGATATATGGGCATTTTGTCTTAAGATTTATTCGGATTCATTCAGCTTTGTAAAACCGAGCTATTGTAAGGTACTCAGTTTTCAGTTATCGGTTTTGCTCGATTATCCAGTCGCTATTTAGGCACACATCAACCTTAAAATCAGCAAGAATTCACGGCTATATCTGAAATGGGATTCATAATATTTTGCATTATATCCAATCCCCGCTCCCTTTTTGATTTATCGGATATAATTCTTGCTAGAAGATCTATTCGCCATTGACCTGAGTTTTTGGAATTGGGTCATTTTCATCGTAGCCGGCATCATCACAGGTATTATCAACACACTGGCCGGCAGTGGATCGTTGATCACATTTCCCATTTTCATCTTCTTGTGTGGACTGCCGGCGCCAGTAGCCAATGGGAGCATTCGCATAGGCGCCATCATCCAAAGTGCGGTCGCTGTACGTTCTTTTCAAAAATCGGGCACAACATCATTCGAGGGTACCACCTGGCTGATTGTACCGGCCATCGTTGGTGCTGTCGCAGGTTCTCAAATTGCCGCCTCTCTGAACGAACAGATGATGAACTACACCATCGGCGGCCTCATGGTCTTCATGCTGCTTGTGCTGCTCGTAAATCCCAAGAGATGGATTCGTGAATCAAGTGTAGATCAAAAAAGGCTCCGGAGTCCTTTATCCATCGTTGTATTTTTTCTCATCGGGATGTACGGCGGCTTTATTCAGGCCGGCGTCGGTATATTTTTATTGGCAGGACTTGTACTGGTAAGCGGCTATAGTCTGAGAGCCGGCAATGGCGTCAAACTGCTCATTGTTTTTTGCTTCAGCATTCCAGCTTTAGCGGTTTTCTTCTACCATGGTCAGGTACACATCGGCTATGGTCTGGCGATGGCTGTATGTCAATCACTGGGTGCTTGGTTGGCTGTCCGTTTTGTGGCGCACATGCCCAACGCCAACGTCTGGATTCATCGTTTGCTCATTGTCATCGTAGCAGTCGCTGCCATGAAGTTTTTCCTTTCTTAAGGATTTCAGTGCATTACATTGCCCCAGACAGCTTTAGAAGATCTATATAGCTTTCAATAGATTGATGCTCACCGTCGCAAGTTCTGAATTAGGATACTTGTGTTGATAGGCAGGATTTGGTGTCAGGCCGGCCTGACGTGCAGCATCAAGGAAACACGCGAGCTCCAATATGTACTGATCTGAAAAACCGTGCGTGGCATCGTACGCAGTTACTGCTGTTTTTCCGATATTTGCCGCTGCAAGCTCGGGAGCAATCGTGTGCAGTTCTATAACCAGCAAGCCGAACCGCTCAACATAAGGCGACCATTTACCGAGATGCGCTGCCAGATTGGCCTCCACATCTCTGTTGTTCAGCCGTGCACCACGTGAAGCAAACGCTCCTGTAGATTTGCTTGGTTGTTCACTGGCTTGCGCTAACGGCTGGTAAACACGATTGTGATCGAGGAAAGATCTGACGTTCAAAAGATCTCCCAAAAACAGATCATATTTCTTTTGCAGCTCTTCAGCGAGTAGCTCAGGTTGGCCGATATCTCCCCATACAACCTTTGCCCAGATGCCGGCATGATTTAGCGTTGCCCGTGTGGCCCGTAAAGCAGCTTCATTGAAGTCTGCCCCCACAATGAACAGTGGATATTCATCGAGAATTTTACCCCGAGCGGTTTGTCGAAAAATGATTTTGAAGATATGCTCGATGAATGCACCATTCCCACAACCCATATCCAAAAACCCTTTAGGCTGTTCGTGTACCGGACGGTTAAACAAATCGAGAATAATTTCATCTACCTTTTTGAAATAACTAGAATGTGCGCCGCCGCTACCCCAGACATTCATGCTTCTGTCAACATGTATTTCCGGACTTGATGCCGGCCGGTCTCGCAGTACATTTGCGTTACCAAAAAGCAATTCATAGATCTGAGTAAATGTTGGCAAGTAGGAAACAGTCACCCCGTAAGCCGCCGCTCTTCGTGCTAAAAAAAGTCCTCTCGGAGTGAATTTGTAAACCGTTCCTTTTTGTGTAAACCAACCAATCGACGTAAAGAAGTTTACAATGGCCTTTACTTCGTCATGATGCTCTGTAAACTCCTCAACCTCAAAAGGTGCGATACTAAAATATTCATTGAACAACCCATTCATCCCCAGTCCAACAGTCAATGGACCGACAATGAGGCCTTCTATGTGTTTTAATAGTTGATTTTGGACTTCTTGTTCTTCATCACTCTCTGCTTCAGGCATACCAAATCGGCGCGCATAATTTTCGAACAGTTGTTTTAACTGAACAAATGCCCGTGTATCAAATCCGTTAAGTATGTACTCGGGAATTTTGACGGCATAAGGCAAAAAGGCCACAGCTTCTTTGTAGAAGGAAAAATACCGAAGCGCAATTTCCCCACGAGATGTGATTTGATAAAAGATCTGATCCTCTCCCGATACATAGCGCTGCTTTAACCAGCCCTGAGAACACAACATGCGTAGCGCGACGTTTAGATAGCCCTCATTCGCATTTGTGCGTGTTGCAATTGCTTTGATCTCTACTTCTTCTCCACCTTCGAAATACGCCATGACGCCGGCTTGATGCAACGCATGCGCAGTCGGCGCCATCACAATGCCATCCAGATGCCTGAAGATATTGGCGCGTAACTGACCTTTATCAATTTTACTTAGAATCATTCTTAGTCGTGTTAATGGGCCTTAAAAGATGCGTTTCGGGTTAGGGGTGTTCAGAAAAATCCAAGTAGCGCAAATACAAGCTCCCCTCCTTTTTTTAAGGATGGGGTGGTCAATAAAGGTTTTACACGCTGATCAGAACTTAACCACCTCGCCTGCCGGCACTCCTCCTTGAAAAGGAAGAGAATCTGATTGGCTGGCATTACCTCGATTTCTCTGAACACCTTGGTTCAAAGTTTAGGATTAACTTTCTATCTACATGGCATTTGAAATGTATTTGTAATTAATCGAGCCAATTCGCTTCGCCATAAATATAAGAAGCAGAATTACATTCTTTAACAGATGACGGCATTATTAATAACGGAATTTTAACCATAAAAAAAGGACGTTGGTCATATCGACCAACGTCCTTTACTATCTGACTATTTCCAGCGCCTAATAGCGGTAATATTCCGGCTTGAATGGGCCTTCTTTCTTCACGCCAATATAGTCGGCCTGCTCTTCTGAAAGCTCGTCCAGCTCAACACCAATTTTGGCGAGGTGCAGACGGGCAACCTTTTCATCCAGATGCTTTGGCAGCATGTATACTTTGTTTTCGTACTTGTCTGAGTTCTCCCACAATTCCAGCTGCGCAAGCGTCTGGTTAGTGAAAGAGTTAGACATAACAAAGGAAGGATGTCCTGTAGCACAACCCAGGTTCACGAGCCGGCCTTCAGCCAGAAGCAAAATATCTTTGCCATCAATCGTGTATTTATCTACCTGCGGCTTGATGGTCAATTTTGATACCCCAGCGCTATCATTCAACCAGGCAACATCAATTTCATTATCAAAATGACCGATGTTACACACAATGGCTTTGTCCTTCATTGCACGGAAATGTGCTTCTGAAACAATGTCTTTGTTGCCAGTAGCAGTTACCACAATATTGGCTTCGGCTACAGCATCAATCATTTTCTTCACTTCAAATCCGTCCATTGCCGCCTGAAGTGCGCAAATCGGGTCGATTTCAGATACAATCACACGGCAGCCTGCCCCACGTAAAGAAGCCGCAGATCCTTTACCCACGTCGCCATACCCAGCGACAACAGCCACTTTGCCGGCCATCATGATATCAGTAGCCCGGCGGATTGCGTCTACGCAAGACTCTTTACAACCGTACTTGTTATCAAACTTAGATTTTGTAACCGAGTCGTTTACGTTAATTGCGGGCATAGGAAGCGTACCGTTTTCCATGCGCTCATAGAGGCGATGAACGCCAGTTGTGGTCTCTTCACTTAACCCTTTAATCCCGCTAACAAGCTCAGGATATTTGTCCAGTACGATGTTGGTTAAATCTCCCCCATCGTCAAGAATCATATTCAACGGCTTGCCATCTTCAAACGCATGCAGGGTTTGTTCGATACACCACCAAAACTCATCATCGTCCATGCCTTTCCAGGCAAAGACTGGAAAGCCGGCGTCTGCAATAGCAGCTGCGGCGTGATCCTGTGTTGAAAAGATATTGCAAGAGGACCATGAAACTTCAGCTCCCAATACCTGCAGAGTTTCGATCAACACGGCGGTCTGTATGGTCATGTGCAAACAGCCGGCAATACGTGCACCCTGCAACGGCTTGCTATCTTTATACTGTTCGCGTAATGACATGAGGCCCGGCATTTCCGCCTCAGCCAATTCAATCTCCATCCGACCCCATGCAGCCAGACCGATATCCTTTACTTTATACGGTATTTTTTTATCTACAGCTTCCATATGAACAGGTAAATTTCGGGTTAATCAGATTATAACAGGGTGCTTTTTTATGCGTCATCTTACACCCAGGAAACCTCAGAATCAAGCGCGAACTCGTCGCTTGGAACAGCTGACAAAAAAGCTTCCTCGTTTCTACTTAACAGTTGAGCAAAAGCTTCCCGGACACAAGGGAATATTCTTAGAAGAACAATCCCGTTGACTCAAGGCGCTCTTGAGACCTTGACAAATAACATTCGAAGAAATAATATGAGGGTACTCAGACCTAACCAATTGATATGCCAAACAATGAAGCAAGCCCTTCTTCCTCTCCTTTTTCTCTTTCTGATTCCTGCGACTGTTCTAGCAAATAACCCGCCCATAGACGCCCAGGACGACTGGATACCCCTTTTTAATGGCGAGAATCTGGACAACTGGATTCAGCGAAACGGCAAAGCTACGTACCATATTGACGGGGACGAAATCGTTGGCACAACGGTAATGAACACCCCTAACAGTTTCCTTTGTACACGTGAGGACTACAGTGATTTCATTCTTGAATATGAGTTTCAGGTCCACCCCCTCCTTAACTCAGGTGTGCAAATCCGGAGCGAGAGTCGTGAGGATTATAACAACGGCCGGGTGCATGGTTACCAGGTAGAAATAGATCCAGCAGCCCGTGCATGGACCAGTGGCATCTATGACGAATCAAGGCGTGGATGGCTTTACAGCTTGACGAGAAATGAGCCGGCGCGTGCTGCGTTTATCCAGGGCTCGTGGAATAAGATCAGAATAGAAGCCGTAGGACACTCTATTCGCACCTGGATCAATGGCGTCATGTCAACCAATCTGGTAGATGATATGACACCCAGTGGCTTCATTGCCCTGCAAGTACACAGCATTCGCAATGAAGAGCAGGCAGGTCAAGAAGTCAGGTGGCGAAATATTCGCATAAAAACAGACAATCTTGAAGAAGCACGATGGACACCAGATCCCAATGTGCCAGAGTTCAATTATATGTCGAACACCCTGACAGATACAGAAAAACGAAAAGGGTGGAGACTCCTCTGGGATGGCCAATCAACCACCGGATGGCGCGGTGCTAAACTGGACGGCTTCCCGGAAAATGGATGGACTATGGAAGATGGTGTTTTATCCGTACTCGCTTCAGATGGCGCTGAATCCAGGAATGGCGGCGACATCATAACCCTGGACACGTTTAGTGAATTTGAACTTGAGTTGGACTTCAAGATTACCGAAGGGGCGAACAGCGGGATCAAGTACTTTGTCCTCCCGAAGCTAAACAAAGGTCCCGGGTCTTCTATTGGCCTGGAATATCAAATACTGGACGACAAAAACCACCCGGATGCAAAAGAGGGTGTTGGAGGTAATCGTACGGTCGCATCCCTATACGATTTAATTCCCGCCGGCAACCTATCGCTTCCCGGACGAAACAAGCGATTCAACGGCGTTGACAGATGGAACAGAGCCAGGATTGTAGTGAAAGGCAATCACATTGAACATTGGCTCAACAACGAAAAAGTACTCGAATATGAACGCGGCACACAGATTTACCGTGCACTGGTAGCGAAAAGTAAATACAATGTATGGCCCGAGTTCGGCGAAGCCCCGGCCGGCCACATCCTCATTCAGGACCACGGCGACAAGGTGTCGTATCGCAACATCAAGATTCGCGAATTCTAGGAATAGGAGTTTCGGGTTCTGGGTTCAAGGTTCCGGGTTACAACAAACCAACCTTGAACCCAGAACATTGAACCCAGAACCCGAAACCCAACCAATAAGTATATTTTTTCTGTGTCCTCCTTAAGTCTGCCGTTTCTCTGCCGATAAAAAAAGGGAGCAAGGCATGTCGAAGTCGCTCTCGACAGCTTGCAAACCCTCCCTCTAGTACGGCATCAGACTTAAGAATGAAAAGATTCTTCGACTTTGTCACCGCTCTTATTGTACTCCCTTTCCGACCAAGTCTTTCAGCAGTTCTGCTCAAAGTCAATGAAGCACGGAAGTCGTTGAATATGCCACAGCTTGCGTCGATGCCTTCAGGTGCCGAAGGAAAATCAACCCAATGCCCTCTGGCCCATGCGCTAGGCGGAATGGTTGGTGTAGATGGGATTTGCTTCAATGATCCGCAGCTTGCATTACAGGTTGCGTCTGTATGGAACACCCCCATCCAGGCAAACGGCTCAGAGCGATACATCGTTACTTTACCCGATACGCTGCGTCAGTTTGTACGCGACTTTGACCTGGGTGCTTACCGCATTTTTGCCTGAGTTCTCAGGAAATCATTTCCGAATACATTACATCATTTCGAAAAGACACTCCGTTACCAGACCTATTTCAAAATAAGTCCATAGCAGTTTTACTCAAGGTAATTGATGCACAACAGCGCACCAGATTCGTCAAGACAGTGCTGGCATCCCCTTCCTGCCGGCAAGAAAAAACGAGCCATGCTGTCATAAATCAATGATTACAAACAGGCGGGCACCATCACTTCAAGAAAATTGCTGCCTTTTCTATTTGCACTGAATCAAGACTAAAAAACACAGACTCTTCTCGCTGGCTCAGTATTTGATTTAGAGCTAGCGCTATACTTCTTCCCAGTTCCATTAACAAGAAGCCAATGAGTAATTCAAGTCTTGTGCTAAACGGTTCGCCATCTTCAGAAAAAGCTACGCCAGGATTGGATGCTTTTTGTGCTGAATTGGCTTTACTGATCGACCGTAAAGAACTGGCACTCCCAGTACTTCCGGAAATTCCGAATAAAGTACTCACGATGACCACAAGTCCGGATATGGATATATCCGAACTATCAAATCTGATTCACCAGGATCAGTCTCTTGCAAGCCATGTTTTGCGTGTTAGCAACTCTGCTGCTTACGGAGGAACGAGGCAAATTGCATCGCTAACCCAGGCCATTACCAGACTGGGCGGCCGGATTGTCGGGGATATTGCCTTTGGCATCTCGCTTCAAAGTGATGTATTTCAAATCGATGGATTTGAGAAAACAGTAAAACAACTCTGGAAACACGCCTTTGCCGCCGGATTATTCGGAAAAGAAATCGCAAGAATCCGCCGGCGCAATATTGAAGGGCAATACTTGTGCGGACTACTGCACACGATAGGCAAGCCAGTCATCTTGCAGGCGTGCATCGGGCTTCAAAAAGAGCTAGGGATCAAGCTTGAGCAAAACACGGCCAAGATCTTGATGGAAGATTTCCACAACAGCGTAGGCTCAATACTTACGTTTTCGTGGGGGCTGCCGGATCTGGTCAGCAAAACGTGTCTTCATTATACCAACTATGAAGAAGCGCCAACATTCAAGGACGAAACAGTGGGTACCTATCTGGCAAGTCAGATGGCGCATCAGCTCATTGGTTCATCGAACACTTCACCCGAAGAGCTTCGTGAAGACCCTGCGTTCCATGCCCTGAACCTCTACCCTGAAGATGTAAATAATTTATTTGACAAGATCGACAGCATTTCTGAAATAATAGCGGCAATGGCCCTTTAAGCGTATTATGAGCAACGCATACGAATACGACATTATCATTATTGGCAGCGGACCAGGCGGCCAGAAAGCAGCTATTCAGGGCACCAAATCTGGAAAAAAAGTAGCGCTTATAGAGCGCGCGCGCAGCATAGGTGGTGAATGTCTCTTTCACGGCACCATCCCGAGTAAAACGCTTCGTGAAGCAGCGCTAAACCTGACAAATCTGCGCTCAGTTTCCAGCATTTTTCAGTATGAATTGAAGAGTGATCTGGAAATCCATAGCCTCATGGGCCGGCTCGATGAAGTTTTAACACTTCAAAAAACATCCATCGAGCAGCAAATGATCAGAAATGGTGTAAACCTGATCCATGGCAAGGCAAAACTAAGCGGCAAAAACAGCGTCAGCGTGCAGCATATCGACGGCACATCCAGCACGCTTACCAGCGAGTTCATTGTACTTGCAACCGGCTCTCGCCCGCGCCGGCCGCCTGAAATCCCTGTAGATCATGAAAACATTCTGGATAGCGATTCCATTCTCAGCATGATCTATCTGCCGGAATCGTTAACAGTACTGGGCGGTGGTGTCATTTCGTCTGAATATGCGTCCATCTTTGCGTTACTTGGAGTAAAAGTAACCATGATTGACCGGGCACCAAGACCGCTCATGTTTATGGATCCTGAACTTGTATCCAGCTATCTGGAGCATTTCGAGGAAAAAGGCGGTGTCCACTATGGTGATGCAGAAATTACTTCAGTTGAGTGGGATGGCGTTTCGCAGGTTGTAACCAAACTTGCCTCGGGCGAAGTAATATCAAGCGATAAACTACTCGTGGCGTTGGGCCGGTTGGCAAACGTAGAAAGTCTGGGCCTGGAAGAAGCAGGCATCGAGCAAACCAATCGCGGTCATATTGTTGTTGACGAGTACTACCGGTCTTCCGTTGAAAACATCTATGCAGTAGGGGATGTCATTGGCCGGCCCTCCCTGGCAGCCAGTGCGATGGAGCAAGGCCGGCGTGCCGTGTGCCATGCGTTAAACGTGAATACAGGTGTGTCCTTCAATCATCTGCCCATCGGTATTTATGCAATTCCCGAAATGGCCAGTATAGGCATGAGTGAAGATGAAGCAAGAGAAGCGCACGGAGATGTTATTGTTGGCAAGGCGCGTATGTCGGAAATTGCCCGGGCTCAAATCTCTGGAGCCACTACCGGCCTCCTGAAGCTTGTTGTTGCTCCTGATGGACAAAAACTGCTCGGCGTACACATCGTTTGCCAGGGTGCGGCCGACTTGATTCACGCCGGCGAAATTGCGCTCATCAATGGCAATAGCGTAAATATCTTCAGGGAAAATGTCCTCAATTTCCCGACCATGTCCGAGGCTTACAGAAATGCAGCACTGGACGTGTTTAATCAGTTAATGGAACGTAACAAGGAAGCTGTACTTGCGTGAGGCTTCTTTTTCTGTCAGCGGTTATCAGTTTTCAGTTATTAGATTCCTAGATTCTGACGGCTGAAAACTGATGACTGATGACCACCAATCGAATACTTATTCAGACATATTCCACAAATTACCCTTTCAATTCTAGGACTGATCTATTAACATGTAGCCTCGTCAAATTAGTGACCGGTTGCAATAATGCTTATCAGATTTACCTCGTTTCTTTCCATCCTGCTCTTCGCGTTCTTTTTCGTTGCTTGTGAAACGCCGGTTGAGCCGGTGGCTGAACGCCCAAATGTCGTGATTATTCTCGCGGACGATATGGGCTATGGCGATCCCGGTGCATACAACCCCGATTCCAAAATCCCGACGCCCCACATGGACCGCCTCGCAGCGGAAGGCATGCGCTTCACAGATGCACATTCCCCCTCCGGTGTATGTACACCAACCAGATATGGCCTCCTCACGGGCAGATATAGCTGGCGTACGCACATGAAGAAAGGAGTCACGCGAGGATATTCTCCCAACCTTATTGACACAACGCGCACCACAATAGCAAAATTACTAAAGAATGAAGGCTATGCGACGGGTATCATCGGTAAATGGCATCTCGGGATAGGCAACGAAGAACGACTTGATTACAGCAAACGGCTTTCCCCCGGGCCACGTACGCACGGTTTTGATTATTTCTTTGGTATAGCAGCCTCTCTGGACATGGTGCCTTATTTGTTTGTTGAGAATGAAATGGCATTGGAATTACCCACAGATTCGGTAGGTCCAAGCGGTTATGAGTACGGGGGCCCCTATTGGCGTCCTGGCCCGATTGCGCCTTCTTTCAAGCACATTGACGTGCACCCCACGATCACAACAAAGGCTGTTGAGTTTATCGATGTTCATATGGAAAATGCCGCAGATCAACCCTTTTTCCTGTATGTGCCGCTTGCAGCACCCCATACACCGTGGCTTCCAACTGAAAATTTCCAGGGCATTAGCCAGGCCGGAGGGTATGGTGATTTCACCGCAGAAGTAGACTGGACCGTGGGACAGGTTATTGAAACACTGGAACGTCAGGGTATAGCTGATAACACATTGATTATTATTGCGAGCGACAACGGTTCATTCTGGATCCAGGACGATATTGATCGTTATGATCATCTGTCGAACCTTAACTTGCGCGGGATAAAAGCAGACATTTACGAAGGAGGTAACCGGATACCTTTCATCGTTCGGTGGCCAGAGATGATTGAAGCCGGCACCGTAAGCGACCATCTCGTTTCCCTGGTCGATGTGATGGCAACGCTTGCCGATATTGTCGATGTTGAACTCCCAGCCAACGCAGGAGAAGATAGTTACAGCATACTCCCTGAGTTGCTTGCACAAGAACCACTCACAACGCGGCAGGACCTTATCATGCATTCTTCAGAGGGAATGTTTGCCATCCGTAAAGGAGACTGGAAGCTGATAGAAGGCCTGGGGTCAGGCGGGTTCACATTGCCCAAGTTTGTTGAACCGGCTCCAGGCGAGCCAGCCGGCCAGTTGTACAACCTGGCAGATGACTTGCAAGAAACGACCAATCTCTACGCAGAGCGTCCTGAGATTGTCGCCGAGTTAACAGACCTGCTGAACCAGCATCGAGATCAGGGCTTTAGTCGAATTATTGAGTAAACGAACATCGAGAACACCGAACAAGGTATTCTCGATGCAAACTCCTCATTATCTCTCGGGCGTTGCTTTAACAATCGCCTCCAGGTTCTTGTCCAACTCAATCACCGCATCCAGAATCGTATCAACGGCCTGTATATAAAACGCCGGCTCGATCTTGTTGTATTCATCGGTGTGCTTGTGATAATCTTCATGGTCTTCCACACCGAAGTACACAAAAGGAAGCTTCCATTGCCGATGAAACGGACCATGATCTGAAGCACTGGTCCAGTCATCATGCCCTGTACCCGGTACATCATGCCCAAACATCAATTTGATGTCTGCTGATGCACCTACCGTCTCCAGGTAAGGCTTTAGAAACGGATAGTGATAGGTGCCCACGGCATAAAGCTCATCTTTATCATTATGGCTAATCATGTCCATGTTGATATTCAACCCGATATTCGCAGCATTCACCGGCGGATTCTTCACGAAGGCTTTCGCGCCAAGCAACCCTTTTTCTTCAGCATCTAACGCAGCGAAAATGATCGAATGACTGAGTGGATGTTTCTTGAAGTACGCTGCTGCAATAAGAAGCGCTGCAGTACCAGAAGCATTGTCATCAGCACCGTTAAATATTTTCCCATCCCTCTTGCCGAGGTGATCAAAATGAGCTGTCATCACAATGTATTGATCTGGTGATGACGTGCCTCCAACAAACCCAATTACATTCTTGCCGGCCTCAAAGGATGAGATATACCCCCCTTCAAAGGCAGCCAAGCCACTTTCCTCGAAATCAGCCGCAATGTAAGTACGCGCCGCTTCGTTGCCAGCTGTGCCCGCTTCTCTTCCGCCGTATTCATCCGATGCCAGTTCCCGAACATGTGAAAGCAGCGTCACAGCATCAAATTTCTGCTGGGCTGATACGTCTGACGGCGCAGTTAAAGTGACCGCAGTCAGTACCAGTAGAGCAACTATATTTCTATACATTGGGTGTTTTGTAGTGATTAGTGGTTTGTCTTTAGTTGTTAGTGAATGGTCCTAAGTGGATGGAGAAAATACTAACTACCCACTAAAAACTAACCACCAACAACTACAATTCTATACAAACAAATCTGAGCTCAAGTACCGATCACCTCGATCACACACGATAAAGACAATCATGCCAGCCTCAATTTCATCTGCGATCTTCAGGGCTGCAGTGAGCGCTCCACCACTGCTCATGCCAGCCAGCACGCCTTCTTCTTTTGCCAGACGCTTTGCATTCACCCGTGCATCAGCTTCACTCACATCTACCACGCGATCTACGCGTTCTCTTTCAAAGATTTTTGGCATAAATTCGGGCGACCAGCGACGAATACCCGGAATACGTGATCCATCCGTTGGTTGCGTACCTACGATCTGAACGCCGGCGTTTTGCTCCTTCAGAAATCGAGACACGCCCATGATGGTACCCGTTGTACCCATCGCAGAAACAAAGTGGGTTACGCGTCCCGCTGTATCTCGCCAAACCTCGGGCCCCGTGGTGCGGTAATGCATCCCGTAGTTATCCGCATTGCCAAACTGATTCAGCATGTAATAACCCTGCTCAGATGCCATTTCTTCAGCCAGCTCACGGGAATACTCGATGGTTCGCTGCGCCGGCGTCAACGACACCTTTGCCCCGTACGCTTCCATCGCCAACACCCGCTCACGCGTTGAATTATCCGGCATAATCAGCGTCATATTCAAACCAAAAAGCCGCGCAATCATTGCGAGTGCAATCCCTGTATTGCCACTGGTAGCTTCTACCAAACGATCGCCGGCTTTTATATCTCCACGGTCTAACGCCCCTTTGATCATGCCTAAAGCCGCGCGATCCTTTACACTCCCCCCCGGGTTGTTGCCTTCAAGCTTGCCGTAAATCGTCACCTTCGGATTTACTGGAATATGCTGAAGCTCAAATAGTGGGGTATTACCTATTAACTCAATCAGGGTCATTTTATTGGTGATCAGTTTTCAGTCTGCAGTTTTCAGTTATCAGTCTGCAGTGATCAGTTATCAGTCTGCAGTTTTCAGTCTGCAGTTTTCAGTGATCAGTGATCACTTCCTCATTCCGCCTTTAAAATGTAGACATCGGTTGCATGATCATCGCCATGCAGCATCTTAGATTGATAGTAAATTTTAGATTGTGGCGGGACGCTTTTAGTGAGCCACACATTACCGCCGATGATGCTGTGATGTCCAATGACCGTCTCCCCGCCCAGAATAGTAGCGCCGGCGTAAATAACAACGTGATCCTGAATAGATGGGTGCCGCTTTTTTTGCGCGTCCTCTTTATTGACGCTCAAGGCACCAAGGGTCACCCCCTGATAGACTTTTACATGGTTGCCAATATGGGTTGTCTCGCCAATCACCACACCGGTACCGTGATCAATGCAAAAGTGATGGCCAATCGTTGCGCCAGGATGGATGTCTATACCCGTTTTACTATGCGCATGCTCCGTAATGATGCGCGGCATATCACCTATACCCAGGGTAACCATGTGATGGGCAATTCGGTACGCAGCGATGGCATAAAAGCCCGGATATGATCGGACGATCTCGCTTTTACAACCAGCAGCAGGATCTCCCTCATACATAGCATTCACATCCTGTTGCAGTAATTCGCGGATGGCCGGCAGGGCATCAAAAAAAGAGGCTGTCAATACAGATAGATTATCTGGACACTCGGGTACGTGCTGAAGCAAACGATCAAATGCTGTTTTCAGCGCATCAACATGCGCATAAAACGCCGATTCGCTCAAATGCGACAACTGGGCTTTTTCAGCAAAGAGAAGACCCAATAAATCATCGAAGAACTGTGCAACGTCTGCAGGCACAGGGCACGTTCGGCATTCCTGATGGGATGCATACAATTGTTTGTAGAAATCTGAATTCACGCGCGGCCTGAAAGTCTGTTAAAGACGGAAGATTTCCTGGCGATTCAAATACGACATGAACCGTCAGGCTTGCTGTACTACACAAGGCTTATGAAGACAAACGGACACGATAGTTCCAGCCAACAGACTACCTCAGGGTGATGGGCCGTTTAACGACCCAATCAGGAGATACGAAGCTACGCGTCTGAAGCCGGCGTCAACCAGTGCCGGCAATAATACGCTGCAAAGCTTCTATATGACGATCAAATGCATTTCGCCCTGTATCCGTAAGCTGCGCCCAGGTTCTCTGGCGTCCATTCACAGCTGCCTTGCGTATTTTCACGTAGCCCGCGTCAACCAGTTGGCTAATTTGCTTGGATAATACAGAATCACTTACTCCCAGCTCTTCTCTCAACACTTTAAACTCGGCTTCTTCCAAAGGCGCAAGCATCGCACAAATTCGCAAGCGGTTCGGCGCGTGAATGACTGGATCTAATTGTACGTTCATCCCTCTTCTTCCCCCACCTCCACTTTGCGCAAAGACCGATAGGATAACTCCATCGTAGAGAACACGAGCATAAACAAAACAATGCCGGCAACAAGTGGCGCCCACCATAAACCATAATGACTGACACCAGCATACCCGGCGATGTAAATAAACCCGGCGAATAAAGAGATAGCAATAGTGATCCACAAGTCGCGTTTCGACTGTATCTCCTTAATCCAGACACCCTTTTCGTTTTTGTAGAAATGATGCGCAATTAATCCACCAACAAAAATAAATAACCAGATTTCCGATTCCATGGCGATACACAATGCACCGGCCCAAAGGGCAATAGCAACAGCATACCAACGCGGATACAAGCCACGCTTCATGCTACGAATTTTTACTTCATGAGCAGCGGCCAATGCATCTTCAGCTTCTTTTATTGTGGGTAGCTCCTGTTTTCTATTCATGATGGCTGTTGGTTTTAACCTTCTGTCTTTCCAGACTGGAAACCTATCACTTTCCAATGCGGAAAGTCAAGGACAAAGTTTCATCTGCAAGAATTTTCCTGCATAAAAAGCACCCCATTCACAAACTTCTCACACATAAAAAATCACCGTTCAGCCGCTAAAATTCACCATCTATAGTAAATAGTACCAACAACTTTCAGTTTTTACTTGAAGTAATGCTTGAAATGTCGGATCTTTGTGTACACAATGTTTAATTACATGTGTAAATAAATGCATACTGTTTCTTTTTTCAGGGTCGTAATCCCAATCTGGATTACACTTGTCCTCGGGTCATGCACGACAACTCCCCAAAAGGGAGCGCCTGAACAGGGTTCGTTTATTACCTACCTGGGACAGGACACGCTTGCTGCTGAACATTTTTCAATAACGAGCACCCGCGTAGAAGCAGAGGTAATGCTCCGTACGCCAAAGACCACCATCCGGCGGTATGTTATGGAGCTTGATGATGCTGGCATAATGCGACGCTTAGAGGCCACGGTACGAGATCCTGCTTCTCCGGAAGCTCCACCACTTCGTAAGGATCTCTTACAGGCCACTTCTTCTGGCTTTGACCTGATTGTCACTGCCGATGGAGAAGAAACCACGCAATCTATCGAAGCCGGCGCTGAGTCGCTTCCTTTTCTCGACATGATTCACTGGCCCTTTGAGCTCATGCTCAAACGTGCCCATGCTGCCGACACTGCACCTTTTGAACAAGAACTTTTAAGTGGAAGACGCTCCTTGATGTTTGAGATTCAAGGATTATCAACAGACTCCATGACCGTAAAACACCCTTTCCGCGGCACAATGGGTGTTTCTGTGGATGATGCCGGCCGGCTGCAATTACTCGACGCCGGCGCTACAACAAGAAAACTCAGGGTGTACCGAAAATCAAATGTAGATGTGCCGGCGCTTGCTGCGCAATTTGCGGCGCGAGATGCTGCCGGCGCTCCGTTTGGCCCGCTTTCCGGCCGTGGCGAGACACTGGCTGCAATACACGGTGCATCCATAAAGGTAGATTTTGGCCAGCCAGTTACCAGAGGTCGACAGATCTTTGGTCATCTCGTCCCCTGGGGAGAGATATGGCGTACAGGTGCAAACCGGGCCACACATCTTGAAACAAACAAAGACCTTCAATTTGGAGATGTATTCATGCCGGCAGGTACGTATACACTCTACACCATTCCCCAACCTGATGGCGGATTACTCATGATCAACAAACAGACAGGTCAGGGTGGCACGACGTACAATGAGGATCAGGACCTCGGTCGCGTTTCCTTGCAAGCATCGCTTCTGGATCAGCCGGTGGAAGTATTTACCATAGCTGTTTCAGAAGAAGATGAACAAGGTGTCCTTCAAATCAAATGGGACCAAACAGCACTTACGGTGCCCTTTTCCGTAAAGCAATAACTTCTTCTAATGACAAAAAAAAACGATAACACATATACCTCAAACTCGCTGAATCGATTTACGAGACGGCATTTCATGCATACAACGCTGGGTGGTGCCTTTATTTTAGGGCTCTCAAGTTGTGATCAGGTTGAGGATTCGGTTGAAACGTACATGGGTCCAGAAATTAACGAACTGGAATTCGTGACGTTTAATCGGCAATATCACGATATCTCTATTGACGCGGCAACGCAATTTCCTCACAATGCAATCCGCGGAGGCGCAAATTCAGGCATTACTGATCCTGTTGCCATCGCATACAGACTCCAGCAACTTATCGATATCGCTGATGCTACAACAGCTGAAGCGTTAATCGACAATTTGCTTGTAGCCCAGGAGAATTCGATTACCTTTATCGATTACAAAGGGTTTATCCCGAACCTGGAGTTTGCCAATACCAATGCCGGCTTTTTAAAATCTGAAGCTGAATTTAGCATTCCTGACAATGCCATCCTTTCAGCACGGGTAGCGATGGCTGCAAGTGCTTTTTCTGGCACCCCTATCGCAGATAAGGCGATGCTATTTCTCGCCAATCAGAAAGAAGGCTACAACTTTTACCTGAGCGGCACCTCGCTTGCATTTCCTGAAACAGGGAGCGCACTCAACAGCGACATTGGTGAACCTAAGGTAGAGTATCTTTTCAGTGGATATTATACTGAGTTGGCATTTGTCCTGAGCTATTTCATCGGAGACTCGGCCACAATTCAGGATCCACAGGTAGGTATGGATGCATGGAATGCACTGATCAGTGCCCCGGGTATTCCTACAGCTCAGCACGGCGATTCGTTTACTGCGCTGACTACATTGACCGTTCCTTTGGCCAAGAATGGCAGTGCGTACCAGTATTTCCAGTCGTTACTTGCGCTACCAACAGCCAGCATCAGCCAATCTATGTCTGACGCGCTTTACAACGTGCTGTTTTCTTTCCTTGATGCAGCCCGTTTTGAAAACCTGCCAGGCATTTATTCAGGCGCGCCCAATGCGCAAGGTAATTTCTTGTCAGACAATGGCCTGAGCCGGCTCACGGTACCCGCCAATGCCACGACATCACGGGAATCTATTGCGACTGTTGATGCACTGGCTGCAGCGCTACGTCTCTTCCCCGCTGAATCATTAGAACGGCAGGCTATACGTCGATGGATAGGCGTATTTGATGCAACACCAGGCATCAAAGGTGCTTCAGGATTATTTGGCGGCGTAGACAAATCTGGCAATGTATCTGAATCATATTACGCGCGGCAAAATGCAGCCATGATTTTGTTTGATTCAACGGCACCAAGCCATTTGGAAAGCTTCCTGATTGCGAATAGCAAAACGAGCCTGGCAGATATGTTCAGTCGCATTGCCTTCAGCCAGGACGGCTTGCCAGTACAACGGGTACCGGGAGACTTACCACTTCCTCCACCCCTGGCTCAGATATTCCCAACAACGCCAGAGGATGACACAACCGGGTAATACATTAACGGTAACCGGGACATTTGTAAAACGCCAGGTGTATCTAATACATCTGGCGTTTTCTGTTTCTGGAAGCTTTCTAATCGATCGCTGCTTTAGTAGATAACGTGAGTTCAGGATAAGAAATGACTTAAAGACATAGCAAAAAAGCCATTTTCAACGTCATTCTGAGCGAAGTCGAGGAGCCTTTCCTCAACTTGATTAGGGAATCCATAGAAATTCCAGGGGGCAATCAATTGATGCAAGAATTGCATGGACCCTTCGATATGCTCCGGGTGACACAAAGAATGCACTGAGCCTATTTTTCAGAAAGTTCTTATCCCGAATTGATGTTACTTAGTCTTCAGTTAGTAATTTAAAGTTGTCAGAAATAAACCAAAGCGTTTCATCCTGACAGAATACTGCGAATAAAGAACTGATTACTGCCAACTGTAAACTGCTAGCCACCAATGCCCTTTCCCCTATTAGCCTTCAACCTGCTTCAGTGGTTTCAAACACACTGGATAGTTCTTGTTTTTCTCTCGATATATTCAGCTCTTCTGGTCTGGCATGCAATCGCGGGTAACAGGCAGACCAAAAACATGAGTGATTATTATGTCGGCGGCAGGTCTATGGGGGGCGTTGCATTGGGAATTTCCTTTTTTGCCACGTATGCCAGCACAAACAGTTTTGTAGGATTTTCCGGGCAATCATTCGAGTACGGTGCGCCTTGGCTACTGATTGGTCCTTTGCTTGTATTGTTTTGCTTTATAGGCTGGAAATGGATTGCACCACGCCTGTACGGCTTTAGCATAGCCCTCGACTCCATTACAATTCCCGACTTCATAGGTTTTCGATTTGCCAGCCCTGCTGCCCGTATGCTTTCAGCACTCATCGTTATGTTTGCCAGCATACTTTACATGACGGCAGTTTTCAAGGGCATTGGCAATTTGCTGGAGACCTTTCTCGAGATCCCTTACAAAACGGCCATTATCATCGTTTTCTTTATCGTGATGATCTATACGGCTGTTGGCGGTTTTATCTCTGTTGTAAAGACAGATGTGGTCCAAGGGGTCATTATGATGATAGCAGCTGTAATGCTCTTTACAGGGACCGTGTACGCAGCCGGCGGTCTTTCTTCCTTTAGCGAAGTACGCCAAATGCCTGAAGCAGCGCACCTGTTCAGTTGGGATGCAGCCATGCCTTTTGCGGTACTCTTTGGCATCTTGATCGCCTCAACGATGAAGCTCATCGTTGAACCGCGACAGCTTTCCCGCTTCTATGCATTAAAGAGCGAAAAGGAGACAAAAAAAGGCATTTGGGTTTCTACGCTTGCATTTCTGGGGGCCTTCTCTCTGCTTATTCCAATTGGCATTTATGCGCGGCACCTCGTGCCGGCCTCCATTGCAGATACAGATTTGATTGTCCCTACGCTCGTCGCCCAAGGTTCCATTTTCCCACCCGTTGTCGGGTCTTTTCTGGTGGTTGCTATGATTGCTGCAGCCATGTCTTCTCTGGATAGCGTCTTACTGGTTATGGCAACAACATTTCATCGCGATGTGGCCAGCATACTACGCCCCCGGCCAGACGCACAATCTGGTGTACGCTTAACCCGGATTTATGTAGGTGTCTTTGCGCTAATCACGGCACTTATCGCACTGAACCCACCCGGCGGTATCGTAGCACTTACGTCTTTCTCAGGGAGCCTGTACGCAGCCTGTTTCCTGGCGCCACTGATGTTTGGCTTGTTTTGGAAGCGAGGCGACAGTCTGACTGCTTTTGCATCGATTGCTTCAGGAGTCATTACGCTGTTATTGTGGCGTACGTTGGCCATTGAAGCTGCTATCCATCCGGTCTTCCCAGCTATCGCAATGGCCACTGTTGTGTATGTTGGCTGCGCCCTCATCCGGCCGGCAAACCCTGACGAACGGGTAGAAGAGGTATTTCTCAAAAACCGTGATAAAGCCGTAGCAAGTGGTGTTTGAATCTGTTCATCGTATTATACTCGGACATCCCACTTACAACAAGTAAACCCCAATGACACGTCAACTGGGCCCTCTACTCGTGATCTTGCAATTTGCAGGCATCGGTCTGTGCTGCTACGCTGCTGCCAAATCGCTGCCGCCGGCCCAGCCCGTTTTTATGCTGATCGCTGCCGCCGGAATACTTCTGGGTCTTTACACCCTCGCGTTCAACAAACTTGGCAATTTTAATATCGCTCCAAACCTGAAGACCAACGCGCAATTGATAACAACCGGCCCATATCAACTGATACGCCATCCGATGTACCTGAGTGTTATTCTGTTTTTATTGGGCGTGAGTTTACTGGCAGGTCAATTATTGGCCTGGGCCGGCTTTATTATCTCAACCGGTGCCATGATTCAGAAATCTCTGATAGAGGAAAAACTGCTCCTAGAACGCTTTCCTGAGTACGGGCAATACAGGACAAAAACAAAAAGAATCTTGCCCTTTATTTTCTGATTGCACGTCCTTCTTCTCCATGGTTGTTACATCCTGCAGAACAATTTGCGACGAGTGGTCTTCTCCCCGGGCCACCAAACCACTGCAGTACGCATCGAGATTCTGCCAACTTGCTTGTCCAATCCGTAAAAACTTCTTCTTCAGCAATAAATTGAACATCAATTGCTTCAGCGGATTCCGCTTCATAAAGGTATGAACCTGTACTTTTGTCTGATCATTCTCCAGTTTCTGCAATGAAAAAACACTGCCCACGCCAGATTTGTGATTTGTATCAGAAAACGTAATGGTATCGCCCTTTTTCTCAAAGCCATGAGACACAAAGAACGGATCGGATGCATCTCCTTTTATAACACATCGGTGCGTTGATCCTGATTGCGCAATTTTATGATTCAGATCATCACTGCCTGACAGCCCATCCTGCCAGTGATGCCTGAAGGACAAGTCCGACACGACATCAAACACAAGATTAATTGGCGCATTGATTATCGCTTCCTGCGTCATAACATTCACCGTAACCCCGGGCAATCCGAAGTCTTCAACCTGTGGCTCAGGCATGCCCCTTCTTATGTGCTGCAAATCCAGATAGGCATAGGTAACAGCACCTAAATCATAAGAGGATTCAGCAGTTCGAAACGTGTCTTCTGCTACTTCTTGTGCCTTTTCATTATCAACGTGCAGCGAATCTGTAACCAGGAGATACTCGTCCTCTTGCACATCATTTTTCAATAAACGGTGCGCAATGATCACGTCAGCTCCAAACAGCTTGGTAAATTGCTTCACCTGATTCTTTGCGGTTTCACCAAAGTGCGCGACGAACTTCAAGGTCAGATTGTTTGTGGTACTACAGGCACCACACTGACAAATTCTCCTGTTCTCATATTTCTTAAGATGTGTGTGGAAGGCAGTATACATACTGCGTACGAGCACCAACAATTCTTCAGAAGAAGGCGCTTCTCCATCGCGATAAAACAATACAGCATCGCCTTCAATTTCCGAGACTTCCAGTCCGAGGGTATCGGAGTCAATAATGATCTCCAGTAACTCCTCAATGATGTGCCGACTGTGGTTGATCTCAGTTGAATTTACAAACTGCGTAAATCCGCTAATATCGGGGATAAAGAGCAGGGTTGGTCGTACGTCTTGGGTCTGTAACAGTGTTGCCATTCTGTAAGCTGTAAGCAATTTCGGGATCGTGAAATGACATGTGTATTATATGAGACTCCCTGAAATCCAAGTTGTTACGATCTCTCAAAGTATCAGCCCAAAATTTCTTAAAAAAGGATCGAGCAACACCTAAATCACTCCGCAAAAACAGCACGAAGCGCCGGCTTTGTCACCTTACCCATCACATTCCTCGGCAGATCCTCCAGCACAGCGATTCGCGTCGGCACTTTGTAGGGAGCCAGTCGCTCCTTTGCCCAGGTCTTTAATTCTGCATCTACCAACGCTGCTTTTTCCTGCAGGACAATGCCGGCGCATACCCGTTCCCCCCATTCCTCGTCAGGCATCCCGATTACCGCACATTCAGCAATAGATGGATGCGTTCTCAGCACTTCTTCTATTTCAAGCGCCGACACCTTGTATCCCCCCGTCTTAATAATATCCACAGAATTCCGGCCCAGCAATCGAAAATAGCCGTTTTCTTTCACCCCGATATCACCCGTTAAAAACCAGCCGTCCTGAAAGGCTTCCTGTGTGGCCTCCGGCTTGCGCCAATACTCCAGAAAAACATTCGGCCCCTTGATCTGCACCTCACCCGATACACCATCCCGCTCAACAACCTGCCCTCCATCGTCTACCAATTGCAGTTCAACACCGGGCAAGGGATGACCTACCGTCCCGGGCCGGCGCTCTTCATGTAATGGATTCGACAACGCCATACCGATCTCGGTCATCCCGTAGCGCTCCAACAATCGTTGCCTACTCACCATCTCCCACTTCTTTAACACACTGATGGGTAATGCGGCTGAACCAGACACCATCAGGCGGAATTTCTGGCAGGCTACAGATAGCTGAACGCGCTCAGAAGCCGGCGCATGATCCCAGTACTGAATCAGTTTTGCATAGATGGTTGGGACCGCCATAAACAGCGTAAGTGGAAAGGTCCTGAATGCATGCCAGACGCGTGCAGCATCAAATCCGGACAACATCCTGCAGGTGGCACCGGCCCATAATGCACACAAAAGCACATTGATAATCCCATGCGTGTGATGAAGCGGCAGTACATGTAAGATTTGATCTTCTTTTGTCCAGCCCCAGGCGTCGATTAAACAAGATACCTGTGAGGAAATATTAGCATGCGTAGAAACAACGCCCTTCGGTTTACTCGTTGTGCCGCTTGTGTACAATATCATGGCGCGGCGATCCTGTGAGATTTGAGGAAGCACCTTTACCTCGTCCTCTTGCAATGTCGATAGCGGTATAACGCGCATGCCCCGTGCAGTTGCTGCCGGCGTTAACATCTCTATATAATGCTCATGGACAACAA
>JBGCEN010000283.1:0-12594 GCA_045106435.1 Rhodothermales bacterium | reverse complement strand
CATCTTGAACTTCATGAGCTCGGCGATATGGTTTGCCTTTTTGATCGCCAGATCCGCCTTTTCGCCGGCGAAATTTGCTGATACCGTACGTTCCCATAACAAGAGCCATCGATCAAAATAGGCGGGAAGAAGGGGTTCTTTTTGGTTCAGTTCGATATGCTTTAACATCGCATTTCGGTTGTACTTCATCTCCCCTAACAACGTCGTCTCCCAGAAATCATACATCGTCGGCATGTGCGCATCCAAATCGAGCTTTGCCACATCCGTAAAAATAAATCCGATCACATCATCTACAAGCACCTGTTTGTAAAAGGTATCAACCAAGTGCATAATGTCTTTCCGATCTCGAATATCTTCCATGTTGCTTAACATATGGTGCCCACAATATAGCCCTCAATTAAGGCATAGAACGATGCTGTTCATTTGATTACTTCGGATCAAGGGACATCACGTATTGATACCCCTCTTCCAAATAAGCTCCAAGCAACTCTGTGTTGTCAAAAAGCTGCTCAGGAATCAGTACATACCCCCGCATAAACGCACCGTGCGATTTAAATCGGGTTGAGCCATGTTCTTCGATGAACTTCTCACCAGATTCTTTAGACAGGCGAATGCCCAATTCGCCGGCTTTGTTCAATAACGAAAACATGTGTCCATTGGCAGACGTGTACGGCATCGTCTTGCCTTTTCGCTCGAAATTCTGCTTACCGGCAACCATCTCATCGTACCGTTTCAGATTTTCTTCCCACATACGCGTTTTTTCAGGTTTACACGTAAATCTAGTACTTTGTCAGCTAATATAATCTGGTTTAGTGATTTCATGTACGAGAAGTATAAAGGGTGCGATGGGTACGAATTAACTGAAGCGAGATGTATTTCGTACCCATCGCACCCTTTATACTTCTCGTACCTATGAACCTCAGAACAATATTTTCTTGCTAAAAGCCTCCTGGATCAAAAAACCAGCAAACACACTCATCTACTTCTTCACCTTTTTTGAGCGCATCGCTTTTGTCTTTTGTACCGAGACATCTGCAACAAAGCGATCATACATTTCAGACCCAGCGCCGTACATCGCAACTTTTCCTTCATCATTGCTATGAATCCCCCACCCATATCGCTTTGTCAGCGGCGAGGCGCGAAAGCAGGGTTGTCCCTTTGAGAAAAAAATGTCTCTTTGCGTTGCCATCTCTGCCGCTGGGATTTCTTTACGAATAGCAAAGACCGAAAATAACACATCGTCCGACGTATATTTGTACGGATTATCAAATAACATATCAAACTGCAAGTTTGCAACTGATTTCTTATCCCCTTTTAGCGGAGGTATTTCGCCAGCGCCTACAGGACAATCTTCAGCAATCTCGATAAGCGTGTTGTAGTAATTGGTCGATCCCATAATTACAGGTGTTTGGTAAAATATCTTGCCCATTGCATAGTCACTTTACAGAATAATACGGTCAGCCCTGTGACATCCCTATGTCAATCAGAAATGGTGACTCAGCGGCGTAGTGATTTAATACAAAAGCTACCTGCCGGCACAAAAAGAATGCGCAGACAGATAGCTTAAGATTATTTTCAGGATTGGCCACCTGAAGAATCAAAAGAAGAAAGAAGTTACCCTAAACTTCCCAGCCTTTCCGGTACTCGCGGCCGACAAACTGATTCGCCTCTTCCAGGTTCGTGATTCTCATATTTTCGCCATCCCAAAGAAGTTTTTTGCGCGCAAAGAATTCCATATCTCCTTCGTCGCCTTTTGGCCGGCGCAGCATATAACTGCGAATAGCCAAATTACCCATTAGTACGGTTTCGGTCATCGGGCCGGCGTAATCAAACGACGACGTCAGTCCCTTGTGCTCTTTGCTCCCGAAGCCGGCTTTACAAGCATCAACCCATAAGCGCTGATGTCCGTATTCTGGTTCGCTATCGTCTTCCACTTCTGGTCCAAACTCTGTTGTACCGTCATTCATGTATAGCTTGGGCATCAATGGCGAACTGTCATTGATGTTGGTTGAAATAATTCCCTTTTCGCCAATAATCATCACCCCATTTGCACTATTTCTTCCACCGATGTCGTGGTCTGCAGGAATAATATCAGGATGTGATGGTCGGATTCCTCCATCACTCCAGGTCATTTCGATCGGTGACTGGCTTTTATCGGTGGCATTAAAATGCAAAGTAATAAAAGACGATGCAGGACACCCTTCAGGGTTATAATCAGGATTCCACATTTCTGTGTATATGGCACCAACACTACATTCTGCGTCTGTGGGATATTTCAGATTCAGTGTTCTGAACGGAATGTCAATTAAGTGACACCCCACATCACCTAAAGCGCCTGTACCGTAATCCCACCAGCCTCTCCAGCTAAATGGATGCATGTTCGGCGTATAGGGCTTCATTTTGGCTGGCCCAAGCCACAGATCCCAATGCAAATCATTGGGCTTAGCAGCAGGATTAGGCGCCGGCATCGCAACTCCCTGCGGCCAGACGGGGCGATTGGTCCACACTTGTACTTTAGAAATTTTACCCAGCTTACCGGAGTCGACCCAGCCCTGAACCATATTCAAGAGTGGATTGGATCCCCCCTGATTTCCCATCTGGCTGACGATTTTCTTTTCGCGCGCCATCTCTGTCAGGATTCTGGCTTCACGAATATTGTGCGTCATGGGCTTTTGCACGTACACATGAATCCCCCTTTCCATTGCAAATTTGGCTGCTGGCCCATGTACGTGATCCGGTGTAGAGATGGTTACCGCATCAATCCCTGTTTCTTTATCCAGCATTTCACGATAATCGTGATATCGTTTTGCATTGGGGAAATTTGTGATACTTTCAGCCGCTGAGCCAGAGAAATCAACGTCACACAAGGCCGCCACATTTTCCCGGCCATTTACCGAAGCGTTCTTGATATCGCTTCTACCCTTTCCACCTGCACCTATCGCAGCCAAATTGAGCCGATCGCTTGGTGCTGTATATCCTACGCCACCAAGCACATGCCTGGGTACCAGATAAACGGAGGTTGCAGCAATTGCGCTTTTCTTAATAAATGATCTGCGTGAAGCTGATGCCTGCTTGTTTTTTCCTTCCTTCATAATGCCTAAATGGTTATGGTTCGTCTCTCTATTGGTGGTTTTTCCCGAAACAGGTGGTTTACGTACTGGATCTGATTGTATTATTTTGGGCAGCTAAAAGGTATATGATCCGAGGATAAAAAACCATTCCCGAGAACATTCTTCTCTTCCTGCATGATGCCGGCGAATCTGGCTTCAGGAATGAAGCGTCCAGAGGTGAGAATTTAAGCACTGCTCTTTGGATCGTGTAGACATAGACAAGTTTATAAAGCCGGGACGGTTTCTGAGAAAAGTCTGTCTTCAATTAGATTCGAGAATCTGTCTAAAACGCTACATTCTGACATTTTCAGGACGATTTCGCTTCGCAAAGCATGACAGGATAAATACTTGTGCCTGGACTTAGTTTACTCCAATACAATTTGATCAATTTCCAACCGGAAGTCTTCTGCTTTCTTGTTGCCAATTAGAAAACGCAGTTCTTCTATTGCATCATCAGAGAAATTCGGCTGATTTAGCATGCGTCCCCTGAATGCTGGATACATATCTGCTAAAGATAGCTCAATCGTTTCCCACGCACCCGATGTTTCAAACACCGTCATGTATGAGTAGTAAGTGCGGGCATCCGACTTAACCCTGAATTGATACTGTTTACCATCCCCTTTCAAACGAATTTTCACTTTTCTATTCTCCGCTACCTGCATTCGATTAAACCGATACTGAACAGACGAGAACCCCCCGTTATTTTCCAGGGAAACCGTTCCACTAAAAACGCCGTGGCCTGCCGAATTCAATTCAAAGGTACTGGATGACCTTCCCCCCATCACCCCATCGTTTACGACACGCCAGTTTGACAAATCGGCGTCTTTGGCAAAATCAAATACGACAATAGATTGCATGAGAAGAAAAGAGCTTATGAAGAAGAGATGTTGGAGCATAAGAGGGATCGTTTCGAATCAGTTAGCCTTAATACCCTGAAAGCCAAGCCACTAACCACTGATTGGCACCACAGTAACTTGCCAACTCAACAACCCTTCCAAATTGGACATACCTTGTTCGACATTCATTATTCAACAAGCACCTACTGCAGCATTCCCGCAATAAACCCCGTTGTCCAGGCTGATTGAAAGTTGTACCCTCCTGTGATTGCATCTATATCCAGCACTTCGCCGGCGAAATACAGGTTTTTGCATACCTTGCTTTGCATGGTGTTCATATCAACGCTCTTCAAACTGATCCCTCCACACGTGACAAACTCCTCTTTAAAAGAAGTCTTTCCCCTCACTTCGTAGACATCGTTGGTGAGTATATTCACCAGCTTATTCAATGCCTTCTTGCCGATTTCTTCCCATCGTTTATCCGCCGGCAAATCACACTTATCCAGCAGAAATAGCCAGAGCTTCTTCGGTATTATTTGCGGGCGCTCATTCGAGAGCATTTTTTTAGGTTGCTCAGCAATGATCTGTTTGAGCAAATCTGATATAATCTCGTTGTTGCTTTCGTTTATCCAATTCACCCGGATCTTGAATTGGTACCCCATATCACTGAGCATTCTGGCCCCAAATGCAGATAGTTTCAGTACGGCCGGCCCACTCATCCCCCAATGCGTAATCAACAAAGGGCCTTCAGATTTCAGTTTCGTCCCCTGGATATCAACCAGCGTTTGCTCCACAACCAATCCCATCAACTGCGTAATGGCCGCAGCCGGCATATTGAAAGTAAACAACGAAGGCACTGGCTCTTCAATTTTATGCCCAAGAGCTTCGAGCCATCCCAGTTTTTTGCGCGTAGGTGCCCCTCCGAAAGCAACGATAACTTTATCGTACGCGTTCGTTTGACCATCCGCAAAAGTTAACAGCAGTTGTTCGTCAGGCAGTTGTTCGTCAGGCACTTGTTCACTTAAAGGTGTGATTTGGGTAACAGACGTTTCTTTAGCAATTCGAATTCCCGAGCGCCGCACTTCTTGCAGGAGACAGTCGATGATACTTTGCGAGTCATCCGACACAGGGAATACACGTCCATCTTCCTGCTCGTACAACCTCACGCCCCGCGCTTCAAACCATGCCCTCGTATGCACTGTATTAAACAGATGAAAAGCTTTCTTCAATCGCCGGCCGCCACGTGGATAGGCCTTAACAAGATCGTCTACATCGGTGCAGCCATTGGTAACATTACATCGGCCGCCGCCTGATACCTTAACTTTCGACAGGAGTTTTTTAGACTTTTCAAAAACTACAACTTGTGCTTCCGGGTGGTTTATTTTTACATGGATGGCTGAAAAAAAGCCGGCTGCGCCTCCGCCAATAACTGCTACTTTCATATCTACACGACTTTATTCTTTTAAGGAGATGACTCCTTCGATTATTGGCTCATACAGGTTGCTAACAACCGATGAAAGTGATGGACGCCCTGCTCTCTTGATGGTGAAAATCTGCCTGTTGTATAAAACCGCGATTGCAAGCCTTTGTGTACCCCTTCTACAACAAACTCATCCTCCCTCTCCACCTTATCCAGCAACGCGCCGGCGCCGGCGTTTAATTTTTGCTCATCATACACATAAGAAATGAAAGAGACCCGCGTCCTGTTCATACTTATAGGACGCACGATGTTTACCGACAATCCCCAGGGATAAAAATTGAACATCATGTTTGGAAAGACCCAGTAGTAATACGCCGCGACGTGCTTCCCATAATCGATGTGCCTCTCCGGCAGGTCAAATACTTCATCTCCACCACTCGAATATCCAATTTGCAGGACTGCATGCTCATACGTCTCAGTAGCATACTCTCCGTAATCCAGCGTTTTATTCAGGTCCTCGTGAACAAAAGGGATATGAAATCCCTCCAGATAATTATCGCAATACAATGCCCAATGACAGTTTACGAGATAGTCTTTACTCAGCTTCTCGTTAAGCTTAAATTCATGCAGGGGCAGAAAACCCACCCGCTGGTTCATCAAGTTAATCAGTTCTGAAAATTCAAATCCCGGATCCAGCGCAGTAAATAAAAAGGGGCCCCATTGCCCCACAGGAAACGAATGTAAATCATCACAAGGTCGCGGGAAGTTCTTCGCCTCCTTGAATTCAGGCATCGATTTAAATCGGCCATCCAGCGAAAATCGCCGGCCATGGTAATTGCAAAGCAATCCTTTTGAACGCCCGGGATTGTGCACTACGATGTTGCCGCGGTGCGTACAGACATTGGTACAACAAGTGATCTGATCTTTACCATCCTTCGCCAGAATCATCGGCTCTCCGATAAAATTATCCAGCAGAATAAAGGGATGAACGGTGTTTTGCAGCGGCACAAGACTTTCATCGCCAATCCACAGCCAGCTTTGGGCAAACACTTTTTCTTTTAACGCCTCAAAGACAGCCGCATCTGTATAAAAAGAGGCCGGCAAGGTCTCCGCTTGTGTAATGTCGGGATGTATGTATAATGATTGCATGATCGCGTTATTTCTGATGTACCACCACATTAAGTGAGCGTCACGGATACCGTGACGTGTTCTGTGTTCAAGGTTCTGTGTTCAAGGTTCTACGTTAAGGGGTGTTCAGCGTTTTTGTATTGAGGTTACAACCTTGACAACCCGAAACCTTGAACCCTAAACCCGAAACCAGTCACAGATTAAGCGCAAGCGAATCTGTGCCCCCCGTCAAGTCCGCTTTAGCCAGACATAAAATGGAATCCCCATCATGAGCAGGATAAACCCGAGAAAAACCACTTCGTGCCCACATCCGATGACTATCCATATTGAGAAACAAAAGGCCAGTAGCGCCACGACAAGTTTCCTTGTTTTACCCTGTTCCTCTCTCTCAAACAACATGAGTCCGTAGCTTGCAATAGAAAACAGATAGGGTGTAAGCACGGATAGTGTTGATAGCAGCATCATGAAGGTAAATGCTTCTACCAGGCTTTTGTGGTAATTGGTCATCATCAACACGGAAACCAGTATACTGGAAAGCACAATCCCAACAGCCGGCGCGCCTTGCTTGTTCTGTTTACCAAATACTTGAGGAAACAGCTTGTCGTGCGCTGCAGCCATTGGAATTTGGCCCTGGATCAAGATCCAGCCGTTCAATGCACCCAGTGTAGAAATAACGGCACCAAGTGCAACGAGTTTTCGCGCCGGCTCACCCCACATCACTGCGGCTGCATCTGCAAAAGGGGCGCTGGAAGTAGCCAATGTCTCTGCTGGAATGAGCGCCATGATAACACCAGAACTCAACACGTACGCGACGATTGCAATCATCGTCCCTACGATCGTCGCTTTTTTGACGGTGCGCCCTGCATCTTTGATATTGGCACTTGGGATTGTCGCGCTCTCGATACCCAGAAAAGCAAAAAAGGTCAGTGTAACTGTAGCAGTTAGCGCAGAAATATTCGATTCGCCGGTCAGATTAAACGCAGGAAATGCGCCGGCTTCTTTAACGTAAAAAAGCCCCAACAGGCCAATTACTGTGATGGGCGCTACTTTAAGTACCGTGGTTGCCAACTGGACAAGGCCCACAGTTTGTAGAGATTTTGTGTTTACCCACGTAATGAGCCAAATGAAAGACAAACCCGTTAAGATGGCTGCCATCGGATCTGTTGATAGCACCGGAAAGAAAACAGCCAGATACCCAACCAACGCTACAGCAATGGCTGCATTGGTAGACCAAATCGATATCCAATAGCCCCAGGCAACAAGATAGGCTGGAAATTCCCCGAGGCTAATTTTTGTATACGCATAAGGGCCTCCTGTTGAATCGGGCACATACCGACTGAGATTACCAAAGACTACGGCCAACAACATTGCCCCCGCCGCCGCAATCACCCATCCGAGTAGAGAAATCCCCCCGTAAATTGCCAGAGAAGCCGGCAAAAGGAAAATCCCCGAGCCAATCATATTACCAACCACAAGGGCCGTGCTCGGCCAAAATCCTATTTTTTCATCAGGCATGGGGGAAGGTAGTACGCTGTCAGCAAAATTAATACTGTATTGCGGTTCATGGGTACGAGAAGTACAAAGAGTTCGAAATGTACGAAATATGCCTTGTTACTTTCTGATCGTACTTTTCGCACCCTTCGTACATCTCGAACAACGAATCACATTTACTTTATTTGCTGACAGCGTAGTAGTAAAGAATCCATCTCCTTCAACTTTTACCGGCCGGCTACATGAAAGCTTGCACAACCTCAAATTCGGGAAATCCGTCAAACAACTCATCCAGTACCCACTTGTGTGCAGCACCATAGATAACCAGTACCCTTTCGTTTTCGGTTTTACTCTGGTTTCTAATATTGACCAGGATACGCCTATTTCTTCTATACCAGTTTCCTGTAAAATCTGCACCCACAATCGAGGCTGATACGCCGGCATTCACTCATACGCCTGGGAAGACTAGACCGTTACAAACAGCCTGACCACCCTCTTATTTCAACGCTTCCCGAATCTGTTGATCTAATTCTCGCGCCTGCTTTTCAGCAATATCCAGCGCTAATCCAGCTTCAATGCCCGGTCTTTTATGTCCAGTGCTTGATAACCAGGCATCACGCATCAACCGCTGGCGCGCTACAATCAGTTCTAATACATCTGAGTGGTTACCAAATACCTCTTCAAGGTTTGCATCATCTTGTGTCTCCATGTCGATCGCTTCGCCAAGAAAACGTAGCACTTCCCTGGCCATGATCCAGTGCCCCAACTCATTGGGGTGCACACCATCTTTGGCAAGCATAAAATCCATATCCCTCAGGCGTCTGTCTTCCAGATACCGTTTCATCCCCTCGTGTACATCGATTACATCCCATGCGGCTGTGTATCGCCGGCTTATCAACCAATCTGAGTAAATATCCAGCACGTTAGCATAGGCCGCTCCTTTTCGTTCATCAAACACGGGCGGTGTAAGATGAAGGATGGATGCGCCGGAAGCAGTCACCGCTTCATGCATCCAATTGATTCCCTCTTTAAACTTGTCGAATCGTTCGTCATCAAAGGGCAAATAAATGCCATCGTTCATGCCATAATTCGCAAAGACAAGATCAGGTTGTAACTGCGTTAGCACACGCCCAAGACGTTCTCGCAAATCAGGGCGCGGGAATCGTCCACCTGCATGACCATCTTCAGAAAGGCCAGAAACGGTTTCGCTAGGTAATCCGACATTGATATACTCGAAGCGCCGCCCAGGATGATGCAAGGTTAACCACGCTTCTATGTAAGCCACATATTGCCCTGAATACGTAATGCTATTGCCGATAAAGACAATCTTCTTCACGTCATCCGGAATAGCATAATCTGGCTGCGCATTGGCCGGCAATTGCAAGCAAGCGACAAGTAATAAGCTTAAAACAAAGTACTTCATAAGTTTACTATTAGAGCCTAACCCCATGGGACTTCCTCGAGCCTTAAACCCAAGGCCTTCTCGTACCCTAAACCCGTCGGGCCTCCTCAAACTTAAACCCGTTAGGCTTTCTCGCACCTTAAACCCGTTGGGTCTCCTCAAGCTTAAACCCGTTGAGTCTTTCAAGATTATAGCCAATCTGACTAATTAGTGCCAGAGACCCGACGGGTTTGGCCGAGGCAAGAGTTTGGCCTGGTTGAAAGGCTACCCACAAGAAGGTTCAAGCCAAGCAAACACGCTCAATCAAGTCGCTTGATTTTAATCTCGCGAAACTCCACCCCCTGCCCTTCTGATTGCAATCCGATGTATCCTTCCGTTAGCATCTTGCCATCTTCCTTAACCTCCGGATCAAACCGTAAAGCCACACCGCCACCGATTTGCGGCTGGGTGTATTCCAAAACGATCTCACCATTCACTACATGCTGAACCAGGGAATCGCGATGCACGATAAGCTCTCCGTTTACCCATGTATCCCATTGGTAGGTATCTGAGGAGGAAGAAATGCAATGCCTTGGGTCCATCTCCCCTTCAAAAAACACCTCTGTACCGGGCGAGCACATATTGCCCGTTGGGCGAGGTTTGCCGGCTTCTTCTTCAGCCAACATCTGGTACTCTACAGAAATGGGCCAATCCTGCTCCTTGAGAATGGTCTCCGGTGCTTGCGAGTGAAACATGATGCCGCTGTTTCTGAAGGTGAATGTAGGCGCATCATCGAGCCACTGATCCGTAAATCGATACGCAAACTTCAGATGAAATGAAGAAAACGGCTCCTTGTAAAAAAGGTGACCGTACCGGTCTTCAAAAGCCACATAGTCATCGTAATTTACTTGAATATTGCCATCGACAACCCGATAGGTATCCGCATAGTTATCGCCCAGTTCGTGTTTGTGGATCTTCATAACCCATCCATCCAGATCTTTCCCGTTGAAGAGCGTTTGCCAACTTTCTTCAACGGGCTGAGGCGGAGTATCCGGTGCGTCCGAGGCACAGGAGGCTAAACCCACCAATAAGACAATACCAAACAACAGGGTACTCGCCGGCGTACTTTTTAGCGGGGGCATTATCATCAATCATTTAAGCGTTGCTCAGCATTCATCAACTCAACAAGTACACTTCTGCGTCGACAAAAAAGCTGTCCACAAGGAAGCTATTGATGGTTTTCCAGCTCCAGCAACAAATTAGCAATCAGCGCTGTCCAGCCTGTCTGATGCGAAGCACCAAGTCCACGGCCGGATTCCCCGTCAAAATACTCATAAAAAAGATGGAGATCTTTAAAATGTTCATCGCTGTCAAACAGATGTGTTTTGTCATCTGAATGGTAGGTAAATCGGCCCGTCTCGGTACGTTCAAAGAGCCGGAGTAATCGCCGGGTAAGTTCTTCTGCGATCTGCTTCAAGTTCAACTTATTCCCCGATCCAGTGGGTAGCTCGTAGATATAACTTGGACCGTAATAATCGTAATACCGCAAGAGCGAGCGGATAATCAAGTAGTTGAGTGGTAGCCAAATGGGGCCGCGCCAATTGGAGTTGCCTCCGAACATTTCAGTAGTACTTTCACCTGGCACATATTCGATTTTGTGCTCTCCGTAGTGTTCAAAAACAAAAGGATTTTCCTGGTGAAATTTGGAAAGCGATCGGATACCATACGGCGATAGAAACTCGTTCTCATCCAGGAGCCGTTTTAATACATGCTCCAGCCGGAACGCACGCATAATGGCGAAAAGATAGAATCCATCTTCATTGGTTTTTTCTATCCTGGAGATCAAAGAGGCGAGGTCGGGGCGCGTATCAATAATCCCCTGCGCTCTAGACTTAAAGACTTTGAGTTGGTCAATCAGATCTTTATGAATCACCTCAACAGCAAACAAAGGAATAATCCCAACCAGAGAACGCACTTTAAGCCGGCTGGAGTGCCCATTCTCCATTTGTACCACGTCATAATAAAACGCATCCTCATCGTCCCATAACGACACGTTTTGCTCGCCAATGTTGTTCATCGACCAGCCGATATTTAAAAACTGACGCAAGAACTTAGACGCTGATTCTTCATAGGCAGGATTCTGCAACGCAAGCTCTATCGACATACGCAACATGTTCAGCGTGAACAAAGCCATCCAACTGGTCGCATCCGCTTGCTGCATTCGCTTGATGCCCCCCGGCATCTTGCTTCGGTCAAATACACCAATGTTATCCAGACCTAAAAAACCGCCATCAAAAAGAGCTGCACCGTCTTTGTCTTTCTGGTTCACCCACCAGGTAAAGTTAACGAGTAATTTCAGGTAACATTTCTCAAGGAAGTTGTAATCAGCTTCACCTGATTGTTTTTTGTCTTTTTGAAAAACTTCCCAAACAGCCCAGGAATGCACGGGCGGATTCACATCAGAGAAATTCCACTCATAGGCGGGTATCTGCCCATTGGGATGCATATAGTGCTCTGTGAGCATCAGATGCAGTTGGTTTTTGGCAAATGCTGTATCTACCTCAGCAAAAGTGGTTGTATGAAAGGCCAGATCCCAGGCAGCATACCACGGATACTCCCACTTGTCAGGCATCGTAATGATATTCCTGTTCGTGAGATGCAACCATTGATGATTCCGAATTTTCCATCGATGCGGATTTTCCTCCCCCTCATCCCCAAAAAACCATTTGAACACATCGTAATAATAAAATTGCTTCGTCCAAAGCAATCCACCAAAAGCATTACGCAGGAGTGTTTTGTGTGCTACTGCTAAATTAGCCGGCGTTATTGATTCGTAATATTGATCTGCCTCTGCTTTCCGCCGAACAAAAGTCTCCTCAAAATCCTCCCATGGATTTTCTTTCTTTTTCTTGGAAAGCCTCGTTCTAAAAACCGCTTGATCACCAGCCTCTATATCAGCTATAAACCAGATTGCCGCTTTTGTACCGACGAGCTCCATATTTACCGAATCCGCTCCTTCTACCACATGGTTGTTGATGCCATCTTTTACAAAAGCTGTGTCATTTTCAGTGCCGTGAATACGTTCTGTATTGGTTTCATTTTCGCAGAATAGCGCTTGTCCTCCTTCAAAATAGAAATTATACTCTCCGTTTCTTGTTGACTTTGCAGCAAGAACGCCCTCTTCAATTTGGGAGATGACCGGCTCTGTGTAGCGGGGGTTATGTTTCC